>NZ_JBGLYN010000027.1:0-69055 GCF_047304045.1 Variovorax sp. Varisp85 | reverse complement strand
CCGGCGGGCCTTCTGTCTTCAGGGCTGCACTTCGTAGACCTGCTGCGCCTCGGCGGCTGCGTGCACGCCAGCGCGACCTGCATGCCCGCCATGAAAAAAGCCGACCCTGAGGCCGGCTTCGGGGCGCTGTGTCTTCAGCGCATCAGGCGGTTGCCAGTGCAGCAGGCCGCGCGAGGCGAACCGCATGCATCCACGCACGGCGCAGCACGGCCGGCGAGCGCGATTCCTCTGGAATCAGCAGGAAGCCGCGGTCGCGCAGCGTGGTGCCCAGTGCGATCTGGCTGGTCAGCACCGTCAGCGGAATCGCCAGCAGCAGCGGCAGGCCGACGGGCATGAGCCAGATCAGCGCGCTCGGGTCGATCATCGCGACGCCGACGGCCAGCATGGCGATCACCAGCGTCATGGGGGCCAGCTGCGACGCGGCGACCTTCCACGGCACGGCGGCGGCTTCGCGCGGGGGCGACTTCCAGTCGAGCTTGATGCCGGTGAGGGCGACCAGCACGAACAGCGAGTGGGCCAGCATGCGGACCGGGGCCTGCACGATGGCGAGGCCGCTTTCCATCATGGAGCTCTTCACGAGGCCCCACACACCGCCGTACTGGCGTTGCTCGCCGCGCATCAGCACGGCAGCGATGCCCAGCACGCGCGGCAGGAACAGCAGGCACAGGGTCCAGACCCACAGGCCGGCCAGTTCGGCGGGCAGCACGCTCCAGCTCGACACGAGGCTCGAGCCGCTGAGCCACAGGGCGGTGCCCAGCGTCAGGAAGGCCAGCCACAGCGGGGCGGAGACGTAGGCCATGGTGCCGGTCACGAACATCGCGCGGTGCACCGGGTGGATGCCGGGCTCGGCCATCAGGCGGGCGTTCTGCAGGTTGCCCTGGCACCAGCGGCGGTCGCGCTGCAGTTCGGCCAGCAGGTCCGGCGGTTGCTGCTCGTAGCTGCCAACGAGGTCGGACACCAGCCACACGTTGTAGCCGGCACGGCGCATCAGCGCGGCTTCGACGAAGTCGTGCGACATGATGCCGCCCGACATGCCGCCGGTGCCCTTGATCGGGGCCAGCGCGCAATGCTTCATGAAGGGTTCGACGCGGATGATCGCGTTGTGGCCCCAGTAGTGCGATTCGCCCAGTTGCCAGAACTGCATGCCCAGCGTGAACAGGCGGCCCGTCACGCGGGAAGCGAATTGCTGTGCGCGGGCATGCAGCGTGACGTGGCCGATGGCCTGCGTCGCGGTCTGGATGATGCCGGCGGTGGGATTGGCTTCCATCAGCTTGACCATCGAGGTCAGGCAGTCGCCGCTCATCACCGAGTCGGCGTCGAGCACGACCATGTAGCGGTAGTCCTTGCCCCAGCGGCGGCAGAAGTCGGCCACGTTGCCGGCCTTGCGGTGCGTGCGGCGGGTGCGCAGGCGGTAATACACCTCGACCTGCGGCTGGTTGGGGCTCTCGGCCAGGGCGGCACGCAGGTCTTCCCAGGCGGCGCGCTCGGCGGCGGCGGTCTCGGGGTTGTAGCTGTCGGACAGCACGAACACGTCGAACTGCTTTGCGTGGCCGGTGGAGGCGACCGATTCGCAGGTGGCGCGCAGGCCGGCGAATACCGTGGCAACGTCTTCGTTGCAGATCGGCATGATGATCGCGGTGCGGGCCTCGGGGTTCATCGGGTGGTTGGCCACCTGTTTCGCCGACAGGGCGTGCTTGTCACCGCGTACCGAGACGTAGAAGCCCATGAGTGCGGTCACGAAGCCGGTCACGACCCAGCCCGAGAGCAGGCCGTACAGGCCGATCTGGCCGTATTCGAGCCAGACGTTGTCGTAGTCGGGTTGCACGCCGGCGAACAGCGTCGAGGCGATCACGGTGCTCAGCACGGTGAGCAGCATGAACGCGTTGCGGCGCTGGGCCGCGGCACGCTGCCACGGTTGGCGGGCTTCGGCCGGGCCGGCGCTTTGGCGCTTGCCGCCGGCACCGAGCCTGACCAGCAGGGCGGTGCCGATGCTGTTCCAGAAACCGCGCCAGGGGCGGGGCGTCATCGAACCGCGGTTGACCGGCGGGGCGGTGACCGAATTGGGATGGCGTTCCTCGCGAACCGCGCTGCGGTGCGAAAAATCGGTGTCGGCCAGCACGTTCAGTTGGGAGAAGTCGTTCGGCTTCATGTGATTTACCAACGTTGCTTGTCGAGGGAAGGGGTGTCGCCAATGGCAGGAAAGCGCTTGATCACGCAATCCGGCTCGGCGCCGCCAGCGCTTGCGAGCGCGGCGAGCGAATGGCCCGCAGCACGGGGCCGCGAGGAGGAAAACTGCTTTTGACGCAGGCCGTCGCGCTGCTGGCGCAGTGCGAAAGATGGGCTGGTTAGTGCTGTCATGCCAGTACAGGGGCAAACCCTGTGCCAGGCTGGAAAAACGCTTTCAGATCAATGACTTGGACCGATCCGGAGGTGTTTTTCGCGGGAGGAGGCTGCCGGAAGGCCTCCAAACCCCTGTTTTTGTCGCCGAATCCCGACAAGCCTCCTGGGCGGGTAGGGATTGGCTATATAAATCAATGACTTAGGGGCGTCGCTACTCGGCGACAGGGTCCCCGCCAGGAGCGACAGCGTCGGCCTTGAAGTGGCCTGGCGTGAGTTCGTGCTTCTGCAGAAGCCGGTAGAACTCCGTGCGGTTGCGATCGGCCAGGCGGGCCGCATCGGCCACGTTGCCGTCGGTCAGTTTCAGCAGGCCGACGAGGTAGTCGCGCTCGAAACGCTGCTTGGCCTCGGCGTAGGTCTGGACCTCGACCGTCGGCACGCGCAGCGCGCGCTGCACCAGCGCCAGAGGAATCAGCGGCGAGCTCGACAGTGCGCAGACCTGCTCAACCACGTTGAACAGCTGGCGCACGTTGCCCGGCCAGGCGGCCGTGGTCAGCGCCTTCAGCGCCTCGGGTGCGAAGCCCGACAGCCGCTTGCCGTACTTGGTCGACAGGCGCTGCAGGAAGTGGTTGGCCAGCAGCGGAATGTCCTCGCGCCGCGCCGACAGCGGTGGCAGCGTGAGCGTCACCACGTTCAGGCGGTAATACAGGTCTTCGCGGAACTGGCCGGCCTCCATTGCGGCGTCGAGGTCGCGATGGGTGGCCGAGACGATGCGCACGTCGACCTGGATCGACTGGCTCGCGCCCAGCGGGCGCACCGCGCGCTCCTGCAGCACGCGCAGCAGCTTGACCTGCAGCGCGGGCGGCATGTCCCCGATTTCGTCGAGCAGCAGCGTGCCGCCGTCGGCCTGCTGGAACAGGCCCTTGTGGTTGGCATGGGCGTCGGTGAAGGCGCCCTTCATGTGGCCGAACAGCTCCGACTCGAGCAGCGCTTCGGGAATGGCGCCGCAGTTGACCGCCACGAAGGGCTTGTCGGCACGCGCGCTGGCCTTGTGGATGGCGCGCGCGAGCATTTCCTTGCCGGCGCCCGAGTCGCCGCGCAGCAGCACCGAGGCGTCCGACTTGGCGACCATGCGCGCCTCGGCTAGCAGTTCGGCCATGCGGTTGCTGCGGCTCACGATCTCGGAGCGCCAGCTGTCGTCGCCGGCCTTGCTCGGCGTGGTGGCGGGCGCACCGAGCGCCAGCGCCTGCGCGATCTTGTCGAGCAGCTCACGGCCGTCGTAGGGCTTGGTGAGGTAGGTGAACACGCCACGCGCCGTGGCCTCGACCGCGTCGGGGATGGTGCCGTGCGCGGTGAGCAGGATCACCGGCAGCGAGGGATGGCGCTTGCGGATCTCGTCGAAGAGCTGGAGGCCGTCGCGCCCGGGCAGGCGCACGTCGCTCAGCACGAGCTGCGGGTGTTCGATCTCGAGCTGCGTGAGCGCAGTCTCGGCCGAGGTGACGGCCGTGACCTGGTAGCCCGCCGAGCTCAGCCGCATCGAGAGCAGCCGCAGCATGTCCGGGTCGTCGTCGACCACGAGGAGGCGGGCGCCGGTAGTGCTCATGGGGTCGGTTTGCTTCCGTTGGGCGCCGCCGGTGCTGCGGGCGCCGTGTTGGGCCGCGCGAAGCTGCGCTCGATGGCGCGCAGCGCTTCGATGCGGTCGTTCAGCTGGTCGATGCGGCGCTGGCTGTCGCGCAGCTGCTGCACCTGCTTGTCGCGATCGTCCTCGACGCGGCGCTGCTCCACGTAGCGCGCGGCCAGGGCGCGTGCCAGCGGGTGCAGGGCCTGGGCCTCGGGTGCGGGGTTGGCGATCACGCGCTGCAGCAGGCCCAGGGCACGCGCCAGGTCGGCCGGCACGCGGGTCTGCGAGAGCAGCAGCGCCAGCTGCATCTGCGTGGTGGGCGAATCGCCCGGGTCGCCGATGCGCGAGATTTCCGTGCTCAGGTCGGCGCCGTTCAGCGGGCGCACCTTGTCGGCATACGACAGCATGGCCGCCTGCGGTCCCTGCGTCATCAAAGTAAAGAGCGACGAGGCGGGCTGCGTGGCCGGCGCCTTCGGCTCGGCCTCCACCGGCATCACGCGCGGCACGACCGGGGGCGGCGGCAGCGCCTCGGCCTCCGCGGGCGGCTTGGGCTGCGTGGCGCAGGCGGCCAGCAGCAGGACGAAAGGCACGGTCATCGCCCCGGCGAAGGAGGAACGGCGGACGAACGAAAAAGACATGGGTCGAAGAAAGGACGCGAGGCGGTGAGGCAGTGTTGGAGAGGAGAAGACGCCAGGGTGGTCAGGCCGTGCGCGGCAGTTCGATGCGAAAGCGAGCACCGGGTCCGCCCGGCTGCAGGGTGATGCGGCCCCCGTGGGCTGCAATGTACTCCTGCACGATGGAAAGTCCGATGCCCGTGCCTTTCACCGTGTGCTCGGGCTGGCGCTCGCCGCGGAAGAAAGGTTCGAAGATCCGGTCGCGGTCGCCCTCGGCGATGCCCGGCCCGGCGTCGTTGACGTCGATGTGCACTGCCTCGGGCGTCCCCGATACCGCCAGGGTGATGACACCGCCCGTTACCGAAAAGCGAATGGCGTTGCTCAGCAGGTTGGCGATCGCGGTGCCGAGCTTGGTGCGGTCGACCGTGATCGCGATGGGGTCGCCCTCGGCCCGCACGCGCAGGCCATGCGACTGCCATTGCAGGCGCTGGGCCTCGATCTGCTCTTCAATCAACGGCAGCAGCTCGGTGCGCTCGCGGCGCAGTTCGCGCGCCTCGAAGGCGGCGGCGTTGAAGCGCAGCAGCGCCTCGATCTGGCCCTGCAGCGACACGGTGTTCTGCTGCAGGATCTGCGCAACCTCGAGCTGCGCCGGGTTCAGCGGACCGGTCACTCCGTCTTCGAGCAGCGAGACACCCTCGCGCAGCGCGGCCAGCGGCGTCTTCAGCTCGTGCGACACGTGGCGCAGGAAGCGCGCCTTGTCGGCATCGAGCTCGGTCAGGCGCAGCCGCAGCCACTCGAGCTGCTGCGACACGCGCCGCACGTCGGCCGGGCCGCGGATGTCGATGGGTTCGTCGAGCCGGTTCTGGCCGAGGCCGACGATGGCGTGCTCCAGCCGCTTGAACGGCCGCGCCAGCCAGATGCCGAAGGCCAGCGCCAGCGACACGGCCAGCACGCTGGCGGCCACCACTTCGCGCATCAGCCGGCGGCGCGCGTTCTCGATGCGCCTGGCCAGCGCGTCGTTCTGCGTTTCGATGAGGAACTGCGCCTGCTGCGCAAGGTTGGTGTTGAGCGCGTCGAGTTCGCGGAATTGCATCGCCATCGTGCTCTCGCGGGCCAGGGCGCTGTCGGCGTTGCCGCTCATCAGGCCCTCGATCACGCCGAGCTGGGTGCGCCACATCTCGATGCCGGCGGGCGCCAGGCCGTTCTTCTCCAGGCGCTCGAGCACCTGGTGCGCCTCGCGCGCAGCGTCGTCGAAGCGGCGGCGCAGCACTGCGTCGTTGAGCACCAGCGACTGGCGCCCGGCGCGCTCCATGGCCGCGCTGCGCTCGGCCAGCGACTGGGCCGCGCCCGACAGGCGCAGCGCGCGCGCGGCCGCGTCGCGGCTCTGCGTCATGAGCGCGTCGTACTGCAGCACCGAACGCAGCGCCACGCCGACCAGCAGCGCGGTGATCAGCAGGAAGGCAAACAGCAGGAGCTGCTGGAACGAGCCCCGGGTAGACGGTCGCTTCGCCATCAGTGGGCGAGCACCGGCATCAACGATTCGTTCGTCACGACCTCGCCGCGCAGCGTGTAGGCCAGCGAGCGCGTGATGCGCAGGTCGGCCATCTGGCCGACGAGGCGCGCGTCGCCTTCGAAGTTGACGACGCGGTTGCAGGCGGTGCGGCCCATGAGTTCGTTCGCGTCCTTGCGCGAGGCGCCTTCCACCAGCACGCGCTGCGTGGTGCCGACCAGCGCCTGGCCGAAGCGCTTCACGTTGACGTCGATCACGGCCTGCAGCGTGTGCAGGCGAGCGAGCTTCACTTCATACGGCGTGTCGTCCTGCAGCGCGGCGGCGGGCGTGCCGGGGCGCGGGCTGAAGATGAAGCTGAAGCTGGCGTCGAAATGGCAGTCGTCGATCAGCTTCATCATCTTGTTGAAGTCGTCGTCCGTCTCGCCAGGGAAGCCGACGATGAAGTCGCTGCTCAGGGCGAGCTCGGGGCGAATGGCGCGCAGCTTGCGCACCGTGCTCTTGTATTCCATGGCGGTGTAGCCGCGCTTCATCGCCATCAGGATGCGGTCGCTGCCGTGCTGCACCGGCAGGTGCAGGTGGCTCACGAGCTGCGGCACCTTGGCATAGGCCTCGATCAGCCGGGGCGTGAACTCGTTCGGGTGGCTCGTGGTGTAGCGGATGCGCTCGATACCGGGGATCTCGGCGACGTATTCGATCAGCAGCGCGAAGTCGGCGATCTCGGCGGTGTCGCCCATCCTGCCGCGGTAGGCGTTCACGTTCTGGCCCAGCAGCGTGATCTCGCGCACACCCTGCTCGGCCAGGCCGGCGATCTCGACCAGCACGTCGTCGAGCGGGCGGTTCACCTCCTCGCCGCGGGTGTAGGGCACCACGCAGTAGCTGCAGTACTTGGAGCAGCCTTCCATGATCGACACGAAGGCCGTCGCGCCCTCGACGCGCGCGGGCGGCAGGTGGTCGAACTTCTCGATCTCGGGGAAGCTGATGTCCACCTGCGGGCGGTTCAGGCGCTCGCGGTCGTTCAGCATCTCGGGCAGGCGGTGCAGCGTCTGCGGTCCGAACACGATGTCGACGTAGGGAGCGCGCGCGATGATGGCCTCGCCCTCCTGGCTCGCCACGCAGCCGCCCACGCCGATCTTCACGCCCCTGGCCTTCAGGTGCTTCACGCGGCCGAGGTCGGAGAACACCTTTTCCTGTGCCTTCTCGCGCACCGAGCAGGTGTTGAACAGGATGAGGTCGGCCTCGTCCACGTTCTGCGTGGGCTCGTAGCCCTGCGCGGCGTTGAGCACGTCGGCCATCTTGTCCGAGTCGTACTCGTTCATCTGGCAGCCGAAGGTCTTGATGAATACTTTTTTCATGGGGAGCTCTCTCTCATGCCCTCCGCAACAACGGGGAGGGCTCGGCGGCGGGCAGCGCATGGGCCGCGCCGCCGTCTTTGCCTACTGCGTGTTGACGGTGTCGTTCGAGGTGAACGGCCAGATGTTCAGGAACGGCTTGTTCAGCGATTCGCGTGGGGCCGAGGCTTCGTCGGCCGTGAGGATCCAGACCTCGCGCAGCAGGCCGGCGGCATCGCGCGTGTAGTTGACCAGGTACTTCTGGCCGGTGATGGCGCCGGGCATGACCAGCATGTTCTGCGGGCTCCGGATGCGCGCGCCGGCCCCCAGCCGATCCGCATGGCCGTCGAGGTCGACGTCGGGCGCGTTGAGGACCGTGAACTTGCCGCGCAGGGTGCCGATGGGGAAATTGCGGCCCCCAACGAGCGATTCGTTCTGGGTCTGCGGCCGGGGCACTTCGTCCTGCGCGCTGGCGGTGAGCGGAAAAAGGCCTGCCGCAGCAATGGCTGCTGTGCAAAGCGCTATGAAGGTGAGAGCATTCGTGGGTGTCTTGCAGCGGTTCATGGGGTTTATCCAGAGGCTGTGGAGCGGCGATTTTAGCGAGGGGGTGCGGTTCCCCGGCGCCGGCCACAGCAGGTAGTGTGGGGCTTTCGGTTGACTGGCTTTACATTTCTTTACGGGGGCCACGAACACCGGGAGTCGGCCGCTGATCCAATAGCCGCTGTCAGCCCAAAGTGCACAAAGAACCCATGAAGAAAAATGTCGCTGTCGCCCTTGCGGGCGTATTGATCGTAGCCGTCGCGGGCGGGTGGTGGAGCATGTCCGGGGACAAGTCTGCCGGCAAGGACGCGAAGGCTCCGGCTGCGAACAGCAACAGCGGCGGCGCCCCCGCACTCGTGACCCTGGCCACCGCGCAGAAGCAGGATGTGCCGGTGACTGTGCAGGTCAACGGCAGCGTGGTGTCTCTCAACAGCGTCGACCTGCGTCCGCAGGTGACGAACACGGTGAGCGCGGTGCATGTGAAGGAAGGCCAGTTCGTCAAGGCCGGCCAGCTGCTCTTCACGCTCGACGACCGCAACGACCAGGCCAACCTCGCCCGCGCCCGCGCGCAGCAGCAGAAGGACGAGGCCACCATGGCCGACCTGGAGCGCCAGTACAAGCGCAGCCAGGACCTCGTGGCGCAGAACTTCATCGCCAAGAGCGCGGCCGACGCCACGCTCTCGCAGCTCCAGGCTCAGCGGGCCTCCGTGGCCGCCGACCGCGCGGCCGTGCAGTCGGCGCAGGTGGCGCTGGGCTACGCAACGCTGCGCGCGCCCATCGCCGGGCGCATCGGCGCCGTCAACATCTACCCGGGCACGCTGGTGCAGCCGACGCTGTCGCTCGTCACCATCACGCAGCTCGACCCGATTGCCGTGAGCTTCCCGGTACCCGAAGGCAACCTGCAGGATCTGCTGGAAGCCGCGCGCTCGCACGCCAAGGTCGAGGCCGTCGTCTCCGGCGGCAAGGCGCCGCTGAGCGGCACGCTCGACTTCGTCGACAACACCGTCGACCCGCAGATCGGCACGGTGCGCGCCAAGGCTGTGTTCGCGAATGCCGACCAGAGCCTGTGGCCCGGCCAGTTCGTGGGCACGCGCATCACGGTGCGCACGCTCAACGGCGCCACGGTGGTGCCGGCCGCGGCGCTGATGATGCTGTCCGACGGCACTTCGCTCTATGTGGTCGACGGGGGCAAGACCGCCACGCGCCGCAAGGTGAAGACGCTGCACACCTTCGGCACCAATGTGGCGGTGAGCGGCGTGGAGCCGGGCGAGCAGGTGGTGATCGAGGGCAGCCAGAACGTGCGCCCGGGCGGCAAGGTCCGCGTCGATGCCAAGGCGCCGGGTGCGCCTGGCGCAACGGGCAACGGCACCACCGGCGTCACGCCCGGCAGCGCCGCTTCTTCCGACGGCGCCGACATCAAGCCGCCGCAGCGGGAACGCGCATGAACATCTCGGAGCTCTGCATCCGCCGTCCGGCGATGACGGTGCTGCTGTCCGCGGCGGCCGTGGTCGTCGGCATCTTCGCGTACTTCAGCATCCCCGTCGCCGCGCTGCCCAGTTACAACACGCCGGTCATCAACGTCAATGCGCAGTTGCCGGGCGCGAGTCCGGACACCATGGCGAGTTCTGTGGCGCTGCCGCTCGAAAAGCAGTTCTCCACCATCCCGGGCCTGCAGACCATCAGTTCGGTGAACACGCAGGGCGTGTCCTCGATCACGCTCGAATTTGTGAGCAGCCGCGACATCGACGCCGCCGCGGTCGACGTGCAGGCCGCGCTGCTGCGCGCCCAGCGCCAGCTGCCGCAGGAGCTCACGCAGCTGCCCTCGTACCGCAAGGTCAACCCGGCCGACGCGCCGGTGCTGTTCATCGCGCTGATCTCGCCGTCGATGAACCCGTCGGAGCTCAACGACTACGCCGAGAACCTGATCTCGCCCACGCTGTCGACCATCGATGGCGTGGCGCAGGTGGGCGTGTACGGCCGCAAGGCTTTCGCGGTGCGCATCAAGGCCAATGCCGACCTGCTCAACGCGCGCAACATCACGCTCGACGAATTGGCCAAGGCCGTGAACTCGGCCAACGCCAACACGCCGGTCGGCGTGCTCGACGGCCCGCGCCAGACGCTCACCATCCAGGCCAACCGCCAGCTCCTGAAGGCGGCCGACTTCGCCAAGCTGATCGTCGGCCAGCACAACGGCGCGCCGGTGCGGCTCGACGAAGTGGCCACCATCGAGGACAGTTTCGAGTCGGTGAAGACCGCGAGCAGCTTCAACGGGCAGGACTCGATCTCGCTGGCCGTGCAGCGCCAACCCAACGCCAACACCGTGCAGGTGGTCGATGCGGTGCGCGCGCTCATCCCGCGCTTCAAGGCGGAGCTGCCGCAGTCGGTCGAGATCCAGATGGTGAACGACCGCTCCATCTCCATCCGCGAGGCCGTGCACGACGTGCAGCTCACGCTGCTGGGCACCATCGCGCTGGTGGTGCTGGTGATCTTCCTGTTCCTGCACCGGCTGGTGGCCACGCTGATCCCGGCCGTGACCATTCCGATTTCGCTGATCGGCGCGGTGGCGCTGCTCTATGCCTTCGGCTACAGCCTGGACAACATCTCGCTGCTCGGCATCACGCTGGCCGTGGGGCTGGTGGTGGACGACGCCATCGTGGTGCTGGAGAACATCATGCGCTACGTCGAGAAGGGCATGGACCCGTTCGCGGCGGCGCTGCGCGGCGCGCGCGAGGTGGGCTTCACCATCGTGTCGATCTCGATCTCGCTGGTGGCCGTGTTCATCCCGATCTTCTTCATGCCCGGCGTGATCGGCCTGCTGTTCCACGAGTTCGCGGTGGTGGTGGCGCTGGCGGTGCTGGTGTCGGCCGTGGTGTCGCTCACGCTGGTGCCGATGCTCGCGAGCCGGCTGCTCAAGCAGGTGCCGCGCCGTGCGGGCGCGCTCGATCACGAAGAAGAGCATCCCGAGCCGGGCACGGCCATCGGCCGAGCCTTCGAGCGCGGCTACCGCGCGGTGCACGCAACCTACATGCGCTCGCTCGGCTGGACGCTGATGCACCGCAAGGTGATGCTGGCGATCGCGGGGCTGACCTTCGTCGTCACCGGCTGGCTGTTCGCGACCATCCCGAAGGGCTTCTTCCCCGAGGAGGACATCGGCCAGATCCAGATCACGACCGAGGCTGCTGAGGACATTTCATTCAGCGCCATGAAGGCGCTGCAGGACCGCGTGGCCGCCACCCTCAAGGACGACGCGAGCGTCAACTACGTGAGCTCCTTCGTCGGCGTGGGCGGTCCCACGGCCACGCAGAACTCCGGGCGGCTGTTCGCGGTGCTCAAGCCGCGCAGCGAGCGCCCGCCAATGGCGAAGGTGCTCGAATCGCTGCGCCAGCGCTTCCGCGAGATCCCCGGCATTGCCGTCTACATGCAGCCGGTGCAGAACCTGCGCCTGGGCGGACGCCAGAGCAAGGCGCGCTTCCAGTACACGCTGCAGAGCGTGAACGCGGGCGAGATGGTGCCGTGGGCCACGCGGCTCATGGAGCGCATGCGCGCCGACCCGGCTTTCCGCGACGTGACCAGCGACTCGCAGAACCGCGGCCTGCAGGCCACGCTCGACATCGACCGCGACAAGGCCGGCGTGCTCGGCGTGGCGGTGGGCGACCTGCGCACCGCGCTCTACAACGCCTACGGCGATCGCCAGATCGGCAGCATCTACGGCACGAGCAACACCTACCAGGTGATCCTTTCGGCGGCCGACAACGATCGCCAGTTCGAGGAAGACGTCTCGCGCCTGTCAGTGCGCAGCACCACGGGCAGGCTGGTGCCGTTGTCGGCCTTCTCGACCGTCAAGCGCACCGTGGGGCCGACCGCGGTCAACCACCAGGGCCAGCTGCAGGCGGTGACGGTGTCGTTCAACCTCGCGCCCGACGTGCCGCTGGGCGACGCGACCGCGAAGATCGACCGCTTCAAGGACGAGCTGAAGATGCCGCCCTCGATCATCACCACCTACGGCGGCGACGCGGCGGTGTTCCAGAGTTCGCAGTCCAGCCAGGCGGTGCTGCTGGTGCTGGCGGTGCTCGTGATCTACGTGCTGCTCGGCGTGCTGTACGAGAGCTACATCCACCCGATCACGATCCTCGCCGGGCTGCCTTCGGCGGCGGTGGGCGCGCTGATCTCGCTGAAGCTCTTCGGCTTCGACCTGACGCTGATCGCGACCATCGGCATCCTGCTGCTGATCGGCATCGTGAAGAAGAACGCGATCATGATGATCGACTTCGCGCTCGATGCGCAGCGCACCGAGGGCCTGCAGCCGGTGGACGCGATCCGCGAGGCCTGCCGCCTGCGCTTCCGGCCGATCATGATGACCACGCTGGCCGCGCTGATGGGCGCGCTGCCGCTCGCGCTGGGCCTGGGCGCCGGCGCCGAGCTGCGCCAGCCGCTGGGCGTGGCGGTGGTGGGCGGGCTGATCTTCTCGCAGGTGATCACGCTGTACATCACGCCGGCGATCTACCTCGCGCTGGACCGCTACAGCGGGACGGGGCCGATGGTGAATCTGCCGGACGAGGCGAAGGCGGAAGCGGGCCATGGGGCTGCTTCGCACGCTTGAGGGATTCGGGGGCGTGTGCGAAGGGCGCACCTCGAACAACACAGACAGCGCATCGTGAAGAGCGATGCTTAGCTCGTCGTCTCGTCGAGCGCGTCACCTGCCGTCAGATGGGCGGTGTCGCTCCAGCCCACGAGGCTGAAGCCTTCCGGCGTCCAAAGCATGCGGTTGATCGCGGCGTTGCCGAGTTGCCAGGTGCGCGGCGCCTGCAGCTCCTGGCGGGTGGCGGCGCGGTAGAGCACGTCCATCACGCCGCCGTGCGCGACCAGAACCACCAGTTCGCCCGGATGGCGCGCCGCCAGTTCGGCGGCCACGCCAGTCACACGGTCGCGGAACATCAGCAGGCTCTCGCCGCCCTCGGGCTCGAATTCGGGATCGCGCTCGCGCCAGAGCCTGGCCTGCACAGGCAGCGTGGCTTCGATCTCGGCAAAGCTCAGGCCCTCGAAGTTCCCGAAGGCCCGTTCGCGCAGGCGCGGCTCGGGCTGCACGGCCAGGCCGTGGGGCCTGGCGATTTCCTCGGCGGTCTGCCAGGCGCGCGAGAGGTCGCTGGCATAGACGACGCCGATGGGCTCGTCGGCCAGCGCACTGCCGGCGCGCTGTGCCTGCCAGATGCCCGTGGCGTTGAGCCCGATGTCGAGCTGGCCCTGGATGCGGGTGTCGACGTTCCAGGCGGTTTCGCCGTGGCGAACGGCGATCAGGCGGGTGGCTTCTTCCATCCGGGGAATTCTAGAAGGCGCTACTTCCGGGCCTGCGCCGTCGGCAGCTCGATGTTGACCCGGCGCTCGCCCTGCGGCGGGTTCGGGAAGCCCTGCAGCGCGGCCTGGAACATCACCGGCAGGATCGCCGTGCTCGAGGTGTAAGGGCCGTCGTTCCGGGCGCGAGTTTCGTACACCACGCGGTTGGAGCCTGCCTCGCGCAGCACGATGCTGACCTCGCGCTCGTACCAGGGGTTGGCCGGCGGCGCGAACATCGGGCCGCCATACCAGCCGCCGCCGTACCAGCGCCGGCCGTAGTTGCCATAGCCGCCGTAACCGTAGCCCCAGGGACCGTTGTAGAGCCACGGATCGGCCCAGGGCGAGAGGCCTGCCGTCACGCGCGCGCCGATCTGCGCGGTGTACTGGGGCCTGGCATCGTCGCGGCGCAGGCCGACCTTGTCGAGCGCGGCGCCGGCCATGGCTTCGAGCGATTCCTGCCGCGCGCCGTCGGCCTGCTGCGAGGGCAGGCGGTCGAAGCGGTAGGTGGCGCCGGGGGCCACGGTGCCGATGGAGGAAAAGCTCTTCACGTCGCTGTCGACCACCCAGGAGGTGGCGCAGCCCGTCAGGCTTGCGGCAAGAAGAAGAGCCGAGAACGCAGATTTCATGAGGGTCTCCGGGCGCTGAAGCCCAAAATTCCCCTGGGTTGCCCGTTCAGCCCTGGACGATGCGCAGGGCGGCAGGTGCCTGGGAGAGCAAATCGAAGGAAGGCGGGTCGAAGGCCTTGTCGCCATCGTCGTTCGCCACGCCCGTTGCCTTCAGACCCTTGAAGTCATGCTGCGTTCCGTCGAGCAGGTGCGAAGGCACCACGTTCTGCAGCGCGGTGAACATGTTCTCCACGCGGCCGGGATACTTCTTGTCCCATTCGCGCAGCATTTCGCCTACCTGCTTGCGCTGCAGGTTTTCCTGGCTGCCGCACAGCGTGCACGGAATGATCGGGAACTCGCGGTGCTGGGCCCAGCGCACCGTGTCCTTCTCGGCCACGTAGGCCAGCGGGCGGATCACGACGTGCTTGCCGTCGTCGCTCACCAGCTTGGGCGGCATGCTCTTGAGCTTGCCGGCGAAGAACATGTTGAGGAAGAAGGTCTGCAGCATGTCGTCGCGGTGGTGGCCCAGCGCGACCTTGGTGGCGCCCAGCTCGTCGGCCACGCGGTACAGGATGCCGCGGCGCAGCCGGCTGCACAGGCCGCAGGTGGTCTTGCCCTCTGGAATGACGCGCTTGACGATGCTGTAGGTGTCCTGGTTCTCGATGTGGAAGTCCACGCCCAGGTCGCTCAAATACCTGGGCAGCACCTCTTCGGGAAAGCCGGGCTGCTTCTGGTCGAGATTGACCGCGACGATGTCGAAGTGAATCGGCGCGCGCGCCTTCAGCTTGAGCAGGATGTCGAGCAGCGCGTAGCTGTCCTTGCCGCCCGAGACGCACACCATGACCTTGTCGCCCTCTTCGATCATGTTGTAGTCGACGATGGCTTGCCCGACCTGGCGGCACAGGCGCTTTTCGAGCTTGTGCGTTTCGCGCTCGATCTTCAGGGAATTGGCAGTGGCGTCGGCGGCGGCGGGCGCCTCGTCGATCCAGACGGCGTTCATGGGCAGCAATGTCTTGGGGGGAAAGGGGGGATTTTGCCCCGGATCACCATTCCCCGGCTTCCATGCGGATCGCCACCTCGCAGTCGTCGAAGATTTCGAGCTTGGCGATCTTCACGCGCACGCCCAGCACGCCGGGCAGTTGCAGCAGGCGCTGCACCAGCTTGCCGATCAGGCTTTCGAGCAGGTTGACGTGCTCGGCGGTGCACTCCTCGATGATGATGCGGCGCACCTTGCGGTAGTCGAGCACGTGGAAGATGTCGTCGTCCTGCGGCAGCAGCGGCTGCGGGCCGAGGCTGAGCTCGGCATCGACCAGGATCGGCTGCGGCGCCGTCTTTTCCTGCTCGAGGATGCCCAGGTTGGCGTCGAAGCGCAGGCCCTGGAGGGTGAGTGTCTGGCGGCCTTGCACGGGCATGGGAATGGACATGGTGGTGCTCACATGAGCGAGAAATCGCGCTCGAATTTCATCAGGTGCTGGCCGCCGTCCACCAGCAGCGTGGTGCCGGTGATCGAGCGGTTCTCCAGCGCGAACCTCACCGTGGCGACCACGTCGTCCGGGGTGGAGGAGCGGCCCAGCGGCGACAGCTTGTGCAGCTGCGCGAACCTGTCGTCGTCCAGCATGTGGCTCGCCAGCGTAAGGCCGGGCGCCACGCCGACCACGCGCACGCGCGGTGCAAGGGCCAGCGCCAGCATCGGCGTGGCGGCTTCGAGCGCGGCCTTGGAAAGTGTGTAGCTCAGGAAGTCGGGGTTCGGGTTCCAGAGCTTCTGGTCGAGCAGATGGACCACCACGCCTTGCGCGTCGCGGGCCGCCAAGTGCTCGTGCAGGGCATGCGCCAGCAGGATTGCCGCGCCGGTGTTGCTGCGCGCATGGCGCTCCATGAGTGCGTAGCTGAAGGTGGCGGCCTCGTCGTGCTCGAACAGCGCGGCGCTGTGCACCACGGCATCGACGCCGCGAAAGCGCGCGACCACGCGCGGCAGCAGGGCGCGCGTGGCCTGTTCGTCCTCGAGGTCGGCCGCGAAGAGCGCCGAATCGCCCGAGAGCGCGGCGCAGTCGGCCACCGTCTGCTCGGCCTCGGTGCGCGAACTGCGGTAGTGCACCGCCACCTGCCAGCCGCCCGCGGCGAGCGCCAGCGCGATCTCGCGGCCCAGCCTGCGGCCCGCGCCGGTGACGAGGACGGTGCGGCGGGAAGCGGAGGAGGGAGGCGCGGCGGGGCTCATGCGAGGAGGGGAGAATGGCGCTGTGACGACAAAGACGACCCCCAGCAGTTTACCCACCGCCCTCGACCACCTCATCGCGCGCGCCGTCGAGCGCGCGGGCGGATGGATCGGGTTCGACCGCTTCATGGCGCTCGCGCTGTACGCGCCGGGCCTGGGCTATTACGCCAACACTTCGGCCAAGTTCGGCCACATGCCCTCGTCGGGCAGCGACTTCGTGACGGGGCCCGAGTTGACGCCGATGTTCGGGCAGACCCTGGCGGCGCAGGTGGCGCAGGCACTGGAGAAGACGGGCACCGACACGGTGTGGGAATTCGGCGCAGGCTCGGGGGCGCTCGCGGTTCAGCTGCTGCATGCGCTCGACGAGATGGGGCGCAGTGATGTGCGCTATCGCATCGTCGACCTGTCGGGCACGCTGCGCGAGCGGCAGCAGCAGGCGCTGGTGCGCTATGCGGACCGCGTTGAATGGCTCAACGAGCTGCCCGATTCGATGGAAGGCGTGGTGGTCGGCAACGAGGTGCTCGATGCGATGCCCGTGCAACTGCTGGCGCGTGTGGGTGGGCAGTGGTTCGAGCGCGGCGTGGTGCGCAACGCGCAAGGCGACGGCTGGGCCTGGGCCGATCGCGTCACCGAACTGCGGCCGCCGGTCGAGGTGCCCGGCGAGCACGACTACCTGACCGAGATCCATCCGCAGGCGCGGGCCTTCATCGCCACGCTGGCCGACCGGCTCGGCAAGGGCGCGGCCTTTCTCATCGACTACGGTTTTCCCGAGGCCGAGTACTACCACCCGCAGCGCCACATGGGCACCGTGATGTGCCACCGCGCGCACCAGGCCGATGGCGACCCGCTGGCCGACGTGGGCTACAAGGACATCACCGCGCACGTCGACTTCACCGGCATTGCGTTGGCGGGGCAGGACGCGGGGCTCGAAGTGCTGGGCTATACGAGCCAGGCGCGGTTTCTGCTGAACTGCGGGTTGCTGGCTCGGATGGAAGCGGGGTCCGTCGCGGAGCGGGCGATGGCGGCGCGGCTGATCCATGAGCACGAGATGGGGGAGTTGTTCAAGGTGATTGGCTTTGCCGTCGGCGAGGCTTGGGATGCGATGGGGTTTGCAGAAGGGGATCGCAGTCATACGCTTTGAGCGGTTGGCTTGGGTTGCTTTCCGGGGCCGGGACTCGCCCCGGCGGGCGACCTACTTTTCTTTGCTCACTTTCTTTTGGCGAAGCAAAAGAAAGTGAGTCGCCCGCCGGGGCGAGTCCCGGCCCCGGAAAGACATCAGCCCCTCAAAACAAAGTCATAAGCTAGCAACAAAGAGTTCGTTGGCGATCCAAACCCCGCCCCCTACATTCCCGGCATGACTGCCGCCCCCACCAGCGAGGTAAATGCCCCTTCGCAGCACTTCGAAGTGCGCCCTTTCGATGCCCCGGTCGGCGCCGAGGTGGTAGGCCTCGACATCTCGAAGCCCATCAACACCGAAGACTTCATCCGCCTTCACAAGGCCCACCTCGACCACCACGTCCTGGTCTTCCGCGACCAGCAGATCACCCCGCAGGAGCACATCGATTTCAGCCGCCGCTTCGGCCCGCTCGAAATCCACGTGCTGCACCAGTTCCAGCTGAAGAACCACCCCGAGATCCTCATCGTCTCCAACATCAAGGAGAACGGCGAGCCCATCGGCCTCGGCGATGCGGGCGTCTACTGGCATTCCGACATTTCGTACAAACCCAACCCCAGCCTGGGCTCCCTGCTGCACGCGCAGGAGCTGCCGAGCGAAGGCGGCGACACGCTGTTCGCCAACCAGCATCTTGCATGGGAATCGCTGAGCCCCGAGCTGCAGCAGCGCATCCTGCCGCTGAAGGCCGAGCACAGCTACCTCGCCAAGTACGAAGAGTTGCGCGCGAAGAATCCGTGGCGGCCCAAGCTCTCGCAGGCGCAGATCGACCAGGTTGCGCCCGCCGTGCAGCCGGTGGTGCGCACGCACCCTGAGACGGGCCGCAAGGCACTGTTCGTCAGCGAGCATTTCACGACGCGCATCGTCGGCCTGCCCGCGCAGGAAAGCGATGCCCTGCTCGCCGAGCTGTTCGCGCACAGCGTGAAGCCCGAGTTCGTGTACCGCCACAAATGGGCGCCGCACGACCTGGTGTTCTGGGACAACCGCTCGCTGATGCATCTCGCGGCGGGTACGCCCGACCACCTGCGCCGCCGCCTCAACCGCACCACGATCGTCGGCGATACCCCTTTCTGATCTTCTCGTTCCCGGACCGACTTCAATGAACCGCTTCACCCGCAAAGCCGCCGCGCTCGTCGCCGGCCTGGGCCTCCTGGCCGGCAGCCTCGCCGCACACGCCGAGGGCCGGATCCGCATCGCCGAGCAGTTCGGCATCGTCTACCTGCTGCTGAACGTGGCGCAGGAGCAGAAGCTCATCGAGAAGCACGCGAAAGCCGCGGGTGTCGATGCCAAGGTCGAATGGGTCAAGCTCTCCGGCGGCTCGGCGGTGAACGACGCGCTGCTCTCGGGCAACATCGAGATCGCGGGCGCCGGCGTGGGGCCGCTGCTCACGCTCTGGGACCGCACCAAGGGCCGGCAGAACGTGAAGGGCGTGGCCTCGCTGGGCAACTTCCCGTACTACCTGGTGAGCAACAACCCGAACGTGAAGACCATCGCCGACTTCACCGACAAGGACCGCATCGCACTTCCTGCCGTGGGTGTCTCGGTGCAGTCGCGCGTGCTGCAGTTCGCCTCGGCCAGGCTCTGGGGCGACAAGGAGTTCGACAGGCTCGACAGGATCAGCGTGGCGGTGCCGCACCCCGATGCTGCAGCGGCCATCATCAAGGGCGGCACGGAGATCACGGGGCACTTCGGCAATCCGCCGTTCCAGGAGCAGGAGCTCGCGGGCAATCCGAATGCGCACATCGTGCTCAACTCGTACCAGGTGCTGGGCGGTCCGTCGTCTGCAACGGTGCTGTACGCAACGGAGAAATTCCGCAGCGAGAACCCGAAGACGTACAAGGCCTTCGTCGATGCGCTCGACGAGGCGGCGAAGTTCGTCACCGCCAACCCTGAGAAGGCGGCCGACATCTACCTGAAGGTGAGCAACGCCAAGCTCGACCGCGATCTGCTGTTGAAGATCATCAGGAACCCCGAGGTGCAGTTCAAGACCACGCCGCAGAACACCTATCCGCTGGCGGAGTTCATGCACCGAGTGGGCGCGATCAGGAACAAGCCGGCTTCGGTGAAGGACTACTTCTTCGACGATGCGCAGAACGTGTCGGGCAACTGATGAGCGGCACGGCGGCGGTCCTTGATTCGCGGGGTGACTCCCTCTCCCGCGAGCGGGAGAGGGGGCAAGACACTGCCGCGGCACCGGCACTGCTGCGGGTCGACAACGTCAGCCTCGAATACCGCACCCCCCAGCGCCTCGTCCGCGCCACGCACCGCGTGAGCTTCGACGTGCATGCCGCCGACCGCTTCGTGCTGCTCGGTCCCTCGGGCTGCGGCAAGTCCACGCTGCTGAAGGCCGTGGCCGGCTTCATTCCCCCGGTCGAAGGTGAGATCCGCATCGACGGCCGGCGCGTGGCGCAGCCTGGTCCCGACCGCATCGTCGTGTTCCAGGAGTTCGACCAGTTGCCGCCGTGGAAGACCGTCAAGCAGAACGTGATGTTCCCGCTGCTCGCTTCGCGCACGCTGGGCCGGAAGGAGGCCGCGGAACGCGCGCTGCACTATCTAGGCAAGGTCGGCCTGGCGAAGTTCGCCGAGGTGCATCCGCACCAGCTTTCCGGCGGCATGAAGCAGCGCGTGGCCATTGCCCGCGCGCTCGCGATGCAGCCGCGCGTGCTGCTGATGGACGAACCCTTCGCCGCGCTCGATGCGCTCACGCGTCGCAGGATGCAGCAGGAACTGCTCGAGCTGTGGGACGAGGTGCGCTTCACGCTGCTGTTCGTCACCCACTCCATCGAGGAGGCGCTGGTGGTGGGCAACCGCATCGCGCTGCTGTCGCCGCACCCGGGGCGCATGCGCGCCGAGGTCAACAGCCATGGCTTCACACTGGCGAGTGTGGGCGGTGCCGAATTCCAGGGCACGGCGCAGCGGATCCACGACATGCTGTTCGAGGAAGAGGCCATCGCATGAGTGCCATCGTCCCGCCGGTCCGGCCCGAGTACGAGCGCACGCTGGAGCCCTTCACCGAAGTACCGGTGGAGCGTTCGCTGCCGATGGGCGAGCGCATCTGGTCGCAGGCATGGCTGCGCAAGGGCCTGATCCTCGCCGTCGTCGCCGTGCTCTGGGAGCTCGCGGCCCGCTGGCAGGACAACGACCTGCTGCTGCCCACCTTCACCGCCACGGCAACGGCGCTGTTCGGAGGCCTCGCGAGCGGTGAGCTGATCGAGAAGGTGCGCATCTCGCTGGCCGTTCTGTTGCAGGGCTACCTCGCCGGCGTGCTGCTGGCCTTCGCGCTCACCACGCTCGCGGTGTCGACGCGCGTCGGCCGCGACCTGCTGGACACGCTCACGTCCATGTTCAACCCGCTGCCCGCCATTGCGCTGCTGCCGCTGGCGCTGCTGTGGTTCGGGCTGGGCCGCGGCAGCCTCGTGTTCGTGCTGATCCATTCGGTGCTGTGGCCGTTGGCGCTCAACACCTATGCCGGCTTCCAGGGCGTGCCCGAGACGCTGCGCATGGCGGGGCGCAACTACGGCCTGAAGGGCCTGCCCTACGTGCTACAGATCCTGGTGCCGGCGGCGCTGCCGTCGATCCTGTCGGGGCTGAAGATCGGCTGGGCCTTTGCATGGCGCACGCTGATCGCGGCGGAGTTGGTGTTCGGTGCCTCGTCGGGCAAGGGCGGGCTGGGCTGGTACATCTTCCAGAACCGCAACGAGCTCTACACCGACCGCGTGTTCGCGGGCCTCGCCCTGGTGGTGCTGATCGGCCTGCTGGTCGAGAGCCTGGGCTTCAAGACGCTGGAGCGCCTGACCGTTCGCCGCTGGGGCCAGCAGCGCTAGGGAGCGCGGACGAGGCCCTCAGCCGCCGGTCTTCTTCGCGGCCTGCCGCAGCGCGCGCAGCTCGCTGTTGAGAAACTCGTTGGCGTCGCGCACCACGCCATCGGTCAGCTTCACCTTGTAGGCCTGCCCCGTCATCTCCGAGCGCGAGGCGCAGCGCTCGATGAAGTCTTCGGCCGTCACCAGTTCCTTTTTGAAGTGGTCGTACTTCGCCTGCATGTGCTTGGCAGCATCCGCGGCGTTGTATTCGCTGCCGTTGCGCATGAAGACCATGGCCGACATCTTCGAGACGCGCTGGATCAGCGTGTCGATCAGCTTTTCCTCCGTGGCGGAAGGGGTGGCGTGAGCCAGCAGGGCCGAAGCGCCGAGCAGGAGGGCGAGCCACGCGCTCCGCAGGAATCTGGATGAAGTCATTTGTCGTGTTCCCTGGCAATTTCCGGGCCATGCTAGGGCTGGCGCCACTGCCGTGTCAAACCCGGCCCGGCTCGGGTCTAATCGCAGTTTTGGCACGTGTACTCCTCTCTCCCATGAGCTCCTCGACCCCCGATCTCCCGTCGATTGCCCAGGCGCTGGCCGATGCCGCGGCCGCGCAGTCGATGCGCTACTTCCGTACGCCGCTGGACATCATCACCAAGGCCGACGAAAGCCCCGTCACGCTGGCCGACCGCGCGGCCGAGACGGCCATGCGCGACATCCTTGGCGCTCGCGTGCCGGCCGACGGCATCTACGGCGAGGAGCATGGCCCCGAGCGGCTCGACGCGGGGCGCATCTGGGTGCTCGACCCCATCGACGGCACGCGCAGCTTCATCACCGGCTCGCCGCTGTGGGGCACGCTGATCGGCGTGCTGGAGGGTGGGCGCGTGGTACTGGGCATGATCGACATGCCGGTGCTCGAGGAACGCTGGATCGGCCACAACCCCAAGGACGGGGGCAAGGGCGCCACGCGCGACGGCCAGCCCGTGCGCGCGAGCGGCTGCACCGACGTGGCCAAGGCCCGCATCGTCACCACCTCGCCCGACATCTTCGCGCCGGCCGACTGGGCCGCCTTCGACAGACTCAGCCGCCAGTGCGCGATGCGCCGCTTCGGTGGCGACTGCTACGGCTACGCCCAGCTGGCGGGCGGCACCATCGACCTCGTGGTCGAAACCGGCCTGCAGCCCTACGACTACCTCGGCCCGGCCGGGCTGATCGAGGCGGCGGGCGGCGTCATCACCGACTGGCAGGGCCAGCCGTTGGGGCTGAAGTCCGACGGGCGGGTGATCGCGGCGGCAACGCCCGAACTCCACCGGCAAGCCATGGCCATTCTCTCGGCCTAGACTGTTGTCCATATGTTCCGCTGGCTGATCGTCGTCGTCCTGGCACTGGTGCTCATGAGCGGGCTGGCCGCCTGGCTGCGCCGCTTCGGCTTCGGACGCCTGCCCGGCGATTTCGAGTTCCGCGCCTTCGGCCGCGAATGGCAACTGCCGATTGCGAGCACGGTGGTGCTCAGCATGATCGCGGCGCTGGTCGCGCGCCTTCTGTAGACAAGAGACAAACAGCAATGAGAGCCTGCGTAGACATCGGCGGCACCAAGGTGGCCGTGAGCCTTTCCGCCTCGAGCGACGCGCCGCTGATCGGCCGCCGCAGCGAGCCCACGGCCAAGACCGGCGACAACGATGCGGTGGCGGTGCAGATCATGCGGATGATCGACGAGGTCTGTGCGCAGCAGGGCATCGATGCGGCGAGCATCGATCGCGTGGGCGTGTCGTCGGCCGGGCCTTTCGAGCTGCGCGACGGCCAGGTCGAACTGGCCACGCCCAACATCTGCGGCGGCATCGCCGGCCCGGCGCGCGGCCTGCCCAACACCTGGATGACCGCGCTGATCGAGGCCCCGCTGGCAAGGCGCTTCGCCCGCGTGCGGGTCGAGAACGACGCCGTGGCCGCGCTGGAGGCGGAGCGCCATTGGGGTGCGCTCCAGGGCGTGGACGATTGCGCCTACGTCACCTGGAGCACCGGCGTCGGCGTCGGCCTGTGCGTGGACGGCCGCGCGTTGCGCGGCAAGAACGGCAACGCCGGCCATGCCGGCCACAGCTTCGTGGTGGACGACGCCAGCGGCGCGCTGTGCGGCTGCGGCAACGTCGGCGACGTCGAAGGGCTGATTGCCGGCAACTCCATCGCGCGGCGCTTCGGCCAGCCTGCGGCCGATCTTTTCAGTTCGGCTGCGGGTGGCGAGCGGCATTCGCTCGAGATCGTCGATGCGCTGTGCCGCGTGATGGGCCGCATGCTCTACAACCTGATCGCCACGCTCGACCTGCAGCGCATCAGCCTGGGCGGCAGCGTGTTCTGGCACCACCGCGACTTTCTGCTGCCGAGGCTGCAGGCGCAGGTCGACGGCAAGCTGCCGCCGCTCACGCACGGCGTGCGCCTCGTGCCTGCCGGCCTGGGCGACAAGGTCGGCGACTACGCGGCGCTGGCGCTGCTCGACTGAACGGCCACGCGCGCCGGCGAAACCAATGACTCAGCTGCCCCGCCGCCGCTCCTATGCCTACCTGCTGTGGCTGGTGGGCGGCTTCATCGGGGCGCATCGCTTCTATTTGGGGAGCTACCTGGGCGGCGCGGCGCAGCTGGCGCTGCTGCTGTACGGAATGGCGGGCCTGCCGGGATCGCGTTTCGGCCTGGTGCTCGTCCTGCCGTGGCTGCTGTTCGACCTCTACTGGATTCACCGGCAGCTGGCGCGGCAGGGTGCGGCCGGGGCCAGGAAGGAAGACGCCGCGGCCCGGCGCAACGTCCGCCGCGCCGCGGCGAGCGACGCCAAGGACTTCGACCTCGCCGCCCTCGCCGAAGCCAGCCGGCTGCAGGAGCGCTTCGTGGCCGCAGCCGAGGCCGATGACTGGGCCGGGGCCGTCGCCATCGGCGAGCAGGTCGTCGCCAGCGCGCGCCGCGTGTTCAAGGGCCCGCACCAGAACCTCGCGATGAGCCTGTGCATGCTGGGGCAGGCCTGCCACCAGCTCGGCGCCCTCGACAAGGCCCGGGCCTGCCTTGAGGAAAGCCTGTCCATCGGCCGCAAGATCGGCATGCCGGCGGAGGACATCGACATCGCCCGCAAGGCACTCGACCTGGCCCTGGCCGACATTGAGGAGCGCAAGGCCCGCGGCGCGGCATCCGACGAGCAGGGCGCATTGCTGAAGCTGCTCGAAGACCGCGAGGCGCGCTACCGCGACGCGCTGGCCCAGGGCGACCTGCCGAGTGCCGAGAAGCTCTGTGCCGAAACCGTCGCCGCCAGCCGCCGGCTGTACGGCGGCCCGCACAAGGCCGTGGTGCTCCACCTGTCCAGCCATGCGGAGCTGTGCCGCCGGCTGCACTGGAACGACGAGGCGCAGGCCGCGGCCGACGAGGCGCTGGCCATGGCCGGGCAGCTCGGCCTCGACGACAGCTGGCGGCGCGGGCCGACCAACACCCTTGCGCTGCTGCACGCCGCGGCCGGGCGCTCCGACGAGGCCGAGACGCTCTACAAGAAGACCATCGCCATGGCGGTTGCCGAGGCCCGGGGCGGCTCCAGCGACGGCGTGGTGCGCGCCTTCAACAACCTCGCGTTCCTTTACGCCGACTCTGGCCAGGACGAGAAGGCGGAGCTCTGCTACGCGCGCGCCCTCGTGCACCTCGACAAGCTCCCGCCGGGCGAAGGCGATGCCGAACTGCATTCCGACATGCTCAACAACTTCGCCGGCCTCTACATGGCGCGGCGCGACTTCGTCCGGGCCCGGGAACTGTTCGAGCGTTCGCTCGACATCCAGCAGCGCGACTGCCGCGGCATCTCCCCGGCAGCCGCCACCGCCCACAACGATCTGGGGCTGATCGCGCAGGAAGAGGGCGACCTGCGCCAGGCGCTGGTGCACTTCAAGCGCACGCTGCTGCTCAACCAGATCTGCTCGCCCGACCACTTCAGGAACATCGACAACGCGCAGCGCAACATCGACAGCGTGAGCATGGCGCTCGCGGCCGTCGCACGCGCCGCACGCATGGAGCCCAGCACTTGAGCATCGGCGCCGCCTTCTACGCCCTCGACCGCTACCGGCTGCGCGCGCTGGTGATCGATCCGTCCACCGTGTCGGACTTCCTGCACTCGCCTGCCGAGCAGGGCGGTCCGCACTATAGCCAGACGGTGGAACAGGCCTGGGACGTGGTACGCACGCTGATGCCCGAGGCGGTGGATGGCGAAGAGCTCGAAGGCACCGACGGCCTGGGCTGCATCTATCTCACGGCGGCCCACGTGGAGCGCGCGGCGGCGCGGCTCGCGCAGTGCGACGTGGCGGAACTGATGGGCCGTTTCATGGGCGAGCCGGCAAAGTTCGCCGAGCTCTACTGGGCCAGGGTCTGGCAGGACGGCACACAGGATCTCGCGGGCTTCATGGAAGGCGTGAAGCGATTCTTTGCAGCCGCGGCCGCGAGGCGCGACGCGGTCGTCTTCTACATCGTCTGAATCGCAGCTAGCCCGGCGGCCGCACGGCCGCCACGATCTCGCCCAGCCGCCTCAGCCCCGCATCCACCGCCTTCGAATACGGCCAGCCGCAGTTGAGGCGCAGGTAGTTGTCGAAGCGACCCGAGTTCGAGAACTGCGCGCCCGGCGCCACCAGCACGTGCTCGCGCAGCGCGGCTTCGAACACGTCCACCGACGAGCGCTGCGCCGGCAGCTCGACCCACAGCTGCAGCCCGCCGCGCGGCAGGTTCAGCCGCGTGCCGGCCGGAAAATACCTGGCGATGGCGTCCGCCGTCTGGTCGCGCTGCACGTGCAGCCGCTCGCGCAGCCGGCGCAGGTGGCGGTCGTAGGCACCGCTGGCGATGAACTCGCCCGCCGCGATCTGCGCCAGTGCCTCGTTGTTGCGGGTCTGCGCGTACTTGAGCATTTCCACCTGCGCATGCCAGCGTCCGGCGGTGATCCAGCCCAGCCGCAGCCCCGGCGCCAGTACCTTGTGCAGCGAGGCGCAATAGATCACGTTGCCCGTGCGGTCCCACGACTTCATGGCGCGCAGCGGCGTGTCGCTTTCCACAAGGTCGCTGTAGGTGTCGTCCTCGACCAGCGCAATGCCATGGCTCTCGCACAGGTGCACCAGCCGCTGCTTGTGGGCGTCGGGCATCACGCTGCCGATGGGGTTCTGCAGGTGCGGCACCACCACCACGGCCTTGATGTCGTCGTAGGTGTGGATGGCGAGGTCGAGCGCCTCGAGGGAGATGCCGGTCTGAGGGCTGGTCGGGATCTCCAGCGCGCGCAGCCCCAGGCTTTCGAGCACCTGCAGCAGTCCGTAGAAGGTGGGCGACTCCACGGCCACCGTATCGCCCGGCTTGGCGATCGCGCGCAGTGCGAGGTTCAGCGCCTCGATGCAGCCGTTGGTGACGAGCACTTCGTCGGGCGGCACCGTCATGCCGACGCGCAGGTTGCGCTGCGCCAGCGCCTCGCGGAACTGCTCGTGGCCTTTCTGCGACGAGGCGGTGGTCAGCAGCTCGGGCCGCTGGCGCAGCGCGCGCGTCATCGAGTTGCGCAGCGCCTCGGCCGGATAGAGCTCGGGGGCCGCGCGGGCGATGGCGAAGTTGAGCTTCACGCCCGTGTGCCGGCCGCGCGCCATGAAGTTGGCCATGCGCGCCCGCATGCTGACGAACTGCGCCGGGTCGGGCGGCACGCCAGCCACCGGCTCTTCCATCGGCGCGATGGCCAGCCGCTGCGGCCGCCGCACGAAATATCCCGAGCGGTCGCGTGCCTCGACCCAGCCGTCGCTCTCCATCGCGCGGCAGACCTGCAGCGCGGTCGACAGGCTGATGTCGTGCAGCCGCATCAGGCTGCGCAGCGACGGCATCTTGTCGCCCTGCTTGAGCGAACCAATGTGGATCGCGTCCACGTAGTGCGCGGAGAGCTGGCGGTAGAGCGGTAGCGAGTCCATGGCGTCGATGTTCCCCGCATCGGGCATCCGAAAACAGATGCAGTTGCTCGGGAAAACGACCATAACAGATGCGTTCACAGCCGGGCTGTTCCGGTCGCAATAGCCGTGGCGTGTGCCTGTTTTTTGAGTGGCCGGATTTCTACGATCGATACCCGAATCACCGCTTTTCAAGGCACGCCATGATCACCACGCTCACCTCCGCACCTGCCTCCGTCATCCTGGAGCCGGGCCAGTCCCTGCGTACCGCTGTCGATGCCGGCACGTGGCTGCAGGTGGCCGAGGGCCGGGTGCGCGTAGTGTCCCCGCCCGGGTGGTTCGGCGAGACGGTGTTCATGGCGCAGGCGGTGCTGAACGAGGGCGATGTGCATCACCTGGCGCATGGCGGCTGGATCGAGGTGTCTGCGCTGGCGACGGCGTATCTGCGGATTCATGCGCCGGCGGCGGGGCTGGTTTCAGGACCCGAACAGGGCCGGCCGGTGATGCGTTTCGTGCGCTTGCTCACTGGCTGGTGAGCGTCTCATTCCGTGGCGTGTGCGAAGGACACCGGGTGCTCCCTCCCGCGAATGTCCCCCGGTCGGTGTGAGCACGCCCCCGAACTGAACTGAACAGACAGTTTCAGCGCTCGCTCGCAGCCTCCCGCAGCGCATCCAGAAAGCTCCGGCGCCACCAATGGATGTCCTGCTCGCGAATGCGAGACAGCAGCTTCTGGTGCCGTTCGCGCCGCTCCTCCAACGGCATCTGCAGCGCCTGCTGCACCGTCTCGGCCGTGCCATGGGTGTCGTACGGATTCACCAGCAGCGCTTCCTTCAGCTGCTCGGCCGCGCCGGCAAAGCGCGACAGCACCAGCACGCCCGGGTCGGCCGGGTCCTGCGCCGCGATGTATTCCTTGGCCACGAGGTTCATGCCGTCGCGCAGCGGCGTCACCAGCCCGACGGCCGCCGCGCGGCACAGCCCCGGCACGCGCTTGCGCGCCACCATGCGGTGGATGTAGCGCACCGGCATCCAGTCGAGCTCGCCGTAGTCGCCGTTGATGGCGCCGCACAGCGATTCGAGCTCGCGCCGGATGTCGCCGTACGCATCGACCGTCTCGCGCGTGGGCGAGGCGATCTGGATCAGCGTCGCGCTGCGCCGGTTCTCGGGGTAGTTGGCCAGCAGCTCGCGGAATGCGCGCACGCGCTGCGGAATGCCCTTGGAGTAGTCGAGCCGGTCGATGCCCAGCAACAGCCGGCGGCTCGAGTACTCGCGCTTCATGGTCTCGTACATGTCGCGCGACTCCTTCGCGTGCGTGAGCGCCGCGAACTCGTCGACGTCGATGCCGATCGGGAAGGCGTTGCTGCGCACCGTCTGCCCGTAGGCGCGGTACATGTCGTTGCCCAGGTACTCGCCGTGGGCCTCGTTGCGCACGTAGTGCTCGAAGTGCTGCACGTCCTGCTGCGCCTGGAAGCCGATCAGGTCGTAGGAGAACAGCGAGCGCATCAGCCACGCGTGCTGCGGAATGGCCGCGGTGATGATCTGCGGGGGCAGCGGAATGTGCAGGAAGAATCCGATGCGCTGCCTGCAGCCCATGGCGCGCAGATCGGCCGCCAGCGGGATCAGGTGGTAGTCGTGCACCCAGATGATGTCGTCGTCCTTCAGCAGCGGCAGCAGCTTGCGCGCGAACAGCTGGTTCACGCGCCGATAGCCGCCGATGAAGCCGGCGTCGAAGTGAGCGAGGTCCAGGCGGTTGTGGAACACCGGCCACAGCACGTCGTTGCTGTAACCGAGGTAGTAGCTGTCGTGGTCCTCGCGGCTCAGGTCAATGGTGGCCAGCGTGACCTGGCCGGCCTGCTGCCTGTGCAGTTCGCCTTCGCCGGTCGGGCCACCCTCGACGATCTGTCCGCTCCAGCCGAACCACAGGCCGCCGCTTTGCTGCAGGCTCTCGCCGAGCGCCACGGCGAGGCCGCCGGCCGCCGGCTTGCGCGGGTCCGCCACGCGGTTGGAGACGACGACGAGTCGGCTCATATGCAGGAATCCCAGGGCGCCGACAGGCGCACGGCCGCATTGATGATGCCGACCATCGAATAGGTCTGCGGAAAGTTGCCCCACATCTCGCCCGTGACCGGGTGCGTGTCTTCCGACAGCAGGCCCAGCGGGTTGCGCGCCGCGAGCATGGTCTCGAAGATCTGGCGCGCCTCGGCCTTGCGGCCGATCTTGGCGAGCGCGTCGATGCGCCAGAAGGTGCAGATGTTGAACGCGGTCTCGGGCTTGCCGAAGTCGTCGGCCGCCTCGTAGCGGCGCATGTAGGGGCCGTCGCACAGCGACTTCTCCATGGCGTCGACGGTGGAGATGAAGCGCGGGTCGCGCGCGTCGATCAGGCCCACCTCCACCATCAGCAGGATGCTCGCGTCGAGCTCGTGGCCGCCGAAGCTTTCGGCGAAGGCCTGGCGCTCCTCGCACCACGACTTGGCGAGGATCTCTTCCTTCATGCGCGAGGCATGGCCGTGCCAGTAGGCCGCGCGCTCGGGCAGGTTCAGCGCGCGTGCGATCTTGGAGAGCCGGTCGCAGGCGGCCCAGCTCATCAGCGCCGAGCTGGTGTGCACGCGGGCGCGCGTGCGCAGCTCCCACATGCCGGCGTCGGGCGTGCCGTACACGCGCACCGCCTGCTCGCCCACCGCCTCCAGGTGCGGAAACTCCGCCACGCCCGCGCGGCTGAGCAGCCGATGGTCGTGGAAGGCCTGTGCCGCACCGAGCACGATGTTGCCGTACACGTCGTGCTGGAAGTGCTCCTGCGCCTGGTTGCCCACGCGCACCGGACCCATGCCGCGGTAGCCCGGCAGGCCTTCGACGAAGGACTCGGGCAGCTCGCGCTCCAGCCCGATGCCGTACAGCGGCTGGATGTGCTCGCCGTGCGAGCCGATCACCACGTTGCCGAGCCAGCGCAGGTAGTCTTCCATGGTGCCCACTTCGCTCAGCGAATTGAGCGCGCGCACCACGAAGAAGGCGTCGCGCAGCCAGCAGTAGCGGTAGTCCCAATTGCGCTGGCTGCCCGGCGCCTCGGGGATGCTGGTGGTCATGGCGGCCACGATGGCGCCAGTGTCCTCGTACAGCGAGAGCTTGAGCGTGATGGCCGCGCGGATCACCGCCTCCTGGTACTCGAAGGGAATGGCCAGGCGCTTGCTCCAGGTGCGCCAGTAGGAGATGGTTTCCTGCTCGAACTTGCGCGCGGTGTCGGCGATGCCGTCGAGCAGCGTCTCGTCCACGCCGAACATGAAGTTGTATTCGCGCGAGATCACGAAAGGCTGGCGCGCGAGGATGTGCGAGATCGAGGCGTCGGTGTTCAGCCGCAGCGTCACGTCGGGACCGACGTAGCGGATGTGGTTGCTGCCGCGCGTCACCTCCTCCGGCGCCACGGCGCCCCATTGGAAGCGCGGGTCGAGCGACACGCGCACGCGCGGCGCTCCGGCGATCGGCCGCACGCGGCGCACCATCATCAGCGGGCGGAAGTAGCGCGAGCGGCTGTAGAAGCGCGGCGCGAAGTCGGTGATCTCGATGCCCTGGCCCGCGCTGTCGAACAGCTGCGTGCGCAGCACCGCGGTATTGGGTTCGTACCACTGCTTGCTGGAGGCGAAGTCCTCGATCTCGATGGCCCAGGCGCCGGAGTCTTCGCCGGGATGCAGCAGGGCATTGAAGACCGGATCGCCGTCGAAGCGCGGCAGGCAGCACCACACGGCCCGGCCGCGCGCGTCGATGAGCGCGCTGTAGGCGCAGTTGCCGATCACGCCCACGTTCAGCGAAGGTTCGGCCGGCGGCGCGAAGCCGCGCGTTCCGGGCGCGGCGGCCGCCTTTGCATCGACGGGGGCCTTGTCGTCGGGACCGGCGGCACCGGCCAGCGCCTCGCCCGCGCGGTCTTCGGGAGCCTCCATCAGTTGTTGCTCGCTCATCGGGGGCTCCTCGGGGGTTCGGTGTTCTTGTTTTCGGGGGCTGTCAGCAGGTCGCGTGCCTGCACCAGCCATTCATAGACGTCGCGCGGCGATTCGAGGCGGTGCAGCGCCAGGCTCGGCCCGGAGCCGACCTTGACGGCGATGCCGCCGCGCGGCTGCACCACGGCAAAGCCGGTTTCGTCGGTGGTGTCGTCGCCGAGGAAAACCGGCATGCGGCCCGCGAAGGGCGCTTCGCTCATGAAGGCCTCGATGGCGATGCCCTTGTGCACGCCGGCAGGCTTCACCTCGAAGACGAACTTGCCGTGCATCAGCTCGAGCTGCGGTTCGTGCGCGATGGCGCGCGACATCGCGTCGCGGCACACCGCCTCGAGCTGCGGCGCGAGCCGGTAGTGCAGCGCGATGGCGGCGTGCTTGCGCTCCACCAGCAGGCCTTCGTGCACACGCGCGAGTTCGTTGGCGATGTCGAGGATGGACACGAGGTCGGGCGCGCGCTGCTCCTGCATATGGCCCTCGGCGTCGCGGCGCTGCACGCCATGCTCGCCGGCCGCGGGCAGGCGCAGCGGGGCCAGGAAGCGGTCGATGGAATCGATCTGGCGGCCCGACACCACGGCGAGCGCGCCGCCGAGCAGGTCGCGCAGATCGCCCAGCAGGGGCACGAGGGCAGGGGGAATCTCGATGGCTTCAGGCGTGGGCGCGAGTCCGACCAGCGTACCGTCGAAGTCGAGAAAGAGGGCTGCGTCCCGGCCTAACGGAGGAGGCAACTGCAAGTTGCTGGAGGACTTTGGCATTGGGAAAAACCATAACACGCGCCATCATGCGCGCGTGTCGGCAAATGCCGAATCTCCCTTTGGCGTCAGCGGGCGGCCGTTTCAGGTTCGTGCCGGCAGCGATGCCGCGACGGCTTCCACCCGCGCCCGGTGAATCGCCTCGCCGATCTTCGGGCCGGTGGCACCCGACTGCTGCGCAGCCTTCGCCACCGCATCGGTGGCCACTGCCGCCGCCGTTGCCAGCACCGCGAGCAGGCGCTCGCGCTGCGGGTAGGTCGCGTTGCCGAAGCCGGGCCGGCCGCGCGCATCGCACTCGCAGGCCAGCAGCGCCTCGGCGAAGCGTGCGGGCTTGCGGAAAGCATCGCAGCGCTCCAGCAGGCGCACCAGCCTCGTTGCATCGAGTGCGCCGCTGCCGTCGACGTGGCCATGCTCGCGCGCCACCACCTCGGCCAGCTCCCGGATGTCCACCGGCACGCGCCAGCGGTCGCACACCTGCTGCAGCTGCGGTTGTCCAACGCTGCGCATGAGGCAGGCGAAGCGCACCGCCAGCGAGACCTGCAGGCGCGCACCGGCATCGATGGCCGCCATGGCTTGCGTGCCGGTTTCGATCCCGGGCAGCAGCACGGCCAGCGCGCCGCAGTCGCGCAGCACCTCGAACATGCGCGAGGGACGCGCTTCCATCAGGCCGCGCGACAGCTCCTGCCACACGCGTTCGGGCACCAGCGCATCGGCCTCGCCGGCCGCGACCATCTCGCGCATCAGCGCCATCGTTTCCGGGGCGACGGAGAAGTCGTCGAAGCGGGCCGCGAAACGCGCCACGCGCAGGATGCGCACCGGGTCTTCGCGGAAGGCGTCCGTCACGTGGCGCAGCACCTTGTCGCGCAGGTCGCGCTGGCCGTGAAAAGGGTCGGCGAGCGCGGCGGGCGTGGGGTCGAAGCGGCCGTCGGCGCCCACCAGCTCGGCCGGCAGCGCGATGGCGTTGACGGTCAGGTCGCGGCGCGCGAGGTCTTGTTCCAGCGTGACGTCGGGCGCGGCATGCACGGTGAAGCCGCGGTAGCCCGGGGCGCTCTTGCGCTCGGTGCGGGCCAGCGCGTATTCCTCGCGCGTCTCGGGGTGCAGGAACACCGGAAAGTCGCGCCCCACCGGCAGGTAGCCCCGGGCCACCATTTCTTCGGGCGTGGCGCCGACCACCAGCCAGTCGTGGTCGGACACCGGGCGCTCCAGCAGGCGGTCGCGCAGTGCACCGCCAACGAGAAAAATCTTCATGGGTGCAGTGTAGGGATACTCCCGGGTTCAAAAAATAGAACGGTCGTTCGATAATTTTCGAAGCAAACCGGGTAATCGTTCGTCGACCGGACGAAATGAAGCGGCAGACACAAGCCAGCTCCCGAATCCGCGGAGGGATCTTTCAACCAAAGGAGCAATTCGCATGAAGAAGACGATGTTTGCGCTGGCGACTCTGGGGGCCTTGGCGTCCGGAAGTGCGATGGCGCAACAGGCCGGCAACTGGGTCCTCGGCACGGGCTGGTTCCATCTGTCACCGCAGGATTCCAGCAAGCCGCTGACCGTGACTTCGCCCATTCCGGCCGTGCTGCCCGGCTCCGGCGCGAGCGCCAGCGACTCCGACACCCTCGGCCTCAGCGCCATGTATTTCCTCGACAGCCACTGGGCGGTGGAAGGCGTGTTCGGCGTGCCGCCGAAGTTCAAGCTCGACGGCACCGGCACCCTGGGCCGCGTCGGCCAGCTTGGCGAGGCCCGCCAGTGGAGCCCGACCATCCTGGGCAAGTACTACTTCAACGAGGGCAACGACGCCTTTCGTCCCTATGTCGGCCTGGGCGCCACCTACGTCTGGTACAGCGGTGTCAAGCTGACCTCGAACCTGCAGGGCGCGCTGGCCAGCCAGTTCCACCAGTCGCCGTTTGCGGTCAACACCACGGCCAAGCTCGACAGCTCGTTCGCACCCGTGGTCAACGTCGGCGTGGCCTACCAGTTCGACAAGCACTGGGGCCTCTCGTTCTCGGTGTCGTACATCCCGCTGAAGACCAAGGCCAAGCTGACCACGACCTCGGTCACCGGCCTGCCGGTGGCCACCAGCGAGGCCAGCCTGAAGCTGAACCCCATCGTGACCTACCTCGCGGCCACCTACCGGTTCTGACCTGCCACCTGCCTCGAAGACCCTAGCGCCGGGTGCGGTAGGGCTCTTCGAATGGCAGGAAGTCCTTCTCCGCCAGTGCATCGTCGATCCAGGCCTTGACGCCCGGCAGCGCCTGCACGCGCTCGATGTAGGCCGTGATGTGCGGCGGCACCGGCAAGCCAAAGGTCTTGATGCGCGTGCCGACCGGTGCGAAGTAGGCGTCGGCGATGCCGAACTGGGCGCCGAACAGCATCGGGCCGCCGTGCGCCTCCAGCAGGCCGCTCCACATCTGCACGATGCGCGCGAGGTCGCTGGCGACTTCAGGCACCTCCTTCATCAGCCGCGCACCCACTTCGGGCAGCGAAGCCTCGATGTTCATGCCGCAATGGTTGCGCAGGCCGCCGAAGCCCGAATGCATTTCGGCGCAGACGCTGCGCGCGCGCGCACGGTCGGCCACCGACCGGGGCCAGAGCTGCTTCTCGGGGAAGGCTTCGGCGAGGTATTCGGCGATGGCCAGCGTGTCCCAGACGACGAGTTCGCCGTCCACCAGCACCGGCACCTTGGCCACCGGGTTGAGCGCGCCGATGGTGTGCTTGAACTGCGAGTCGGCATCGAACGAATCGAAGCGCAGCACGACTTCCTCGAATTCGATGCCGGCCTGCTTCATCAGCACCCAGGGCCGCATGGACCACGACGAGTAATTCTTGTTGCCGACATAGAGCTTGCGCATGGGGAGGCCTCCGTTCGTTGCGGTGATTCGGGGAAATGCCTTCGATGCTAGCCGGGCGCCGCGCCGCGATTGATGCCGAACGCGGCGCGAATTGATGCGGGGCCGTGTTCGGCCTCAGGGCAGGTCCTTGTTCGGTTCCGGCTCGGCCGCGTCGCGCGGCCCCACGCGGCCCAGGCGCTCCTTCAGCGACTGCGGCCGGCCGCTGATGATGGCGGCATAGTTGGTGGTGTTGGCCAGCACCTTCTTCACGTAGTCGCGCGTCTCGGTGAACGGCACGTTCTCGGCCCAGATGGCGGCGTCGAGTACCGGCCCGTTGCGCCAGTTGCGCGGTCGGCCGGGGCCGGCGTTGTAGGCGGCGGCGGCCAGCGCCATCGATCCGTCGAAGTCGTCGAGCGCGAGCTTCAGGTAGTTGGTGCCGATGGTGATGTTGGTCTCGCGGTCGTTGATCTGGCCGGGCGAAAAGTCCGACATGCCGATCTTGCGGGCCGTCCAGCGCGCGGTGGCGGGCATGACCTGCATCAGGCCCGAGGCGCCGACGCCGGAGCGTGCATCCATGATGAAGCGGCTTTCCTGGCGGATCAGGCCGTAGACGTAGGCCGGGTCGAGGCCGATGTCCTGGGCCTTGCGCAGCACCGTGTCGTGGAAGGGCATCGGGAAGCGCTGCTCCACGTCGACCACGCCCTTGGTGCGCTCACTGGTGTTGATGCAGCGGTCCCACACCTCGCGCTGGCAGGCGAAGTCGGCCGCGGCCAGCAGCGCGCGGTCGTCCATGCCGCCCTTGTCGTGCAGGTTGGTGGCGTAGTTCCACTCGCGCGTGCCTTCGGGGCGCAGGCCCATCGCGATGGCGTAGAGGCCGCGGGCGAGCGCCGGGTTGTTGCGCGCGGCGGCCTTTTCCTCGGGCGTGAGCGGGGCGGGGCGCGTGGGCACCATGGTGCGCTGGCCCAGCTCTTCGAGCGCCAGCATTTCGTAGAAGCCGCGCGAGCCGGCGATGCTCTGGTAGAGCTCGCGGGCCTGGGCGCGGCGTTCGTCGCCGCCGACGCTGGCCAGGGCGCGGGCTTTCCAGTAGACCCAGGTCGGGTCGAGCTGGGCGGTTTCGCTCATGGCGTCGATGGCGGGCGCCACCTCTTTCCACTGGCCCGCACGCAGGGCGGCGCGCACGCGCCAGCCGAGCATGTCGTCGGACAGGTCGCCGTTCTTCGTGACGTTGGCGAAATAGCTGCCGGCCTGCGGCCAGAGCTTGATGGCGGCGGCGCGGCCGATGGTTCCCCAGAGCCAGTTGCGCTCTTCGGCGGAGAGCATCGGGCCCCACTTGCTGTCGAGCTGCGACGCGGCCAGTTCGGGATCGGCAATGGCGACCTTGATGAGCGCCAGCACCACCAGCTCCTTGCGCGACTTGGCGGCCACGAAGGCGCGGCCGGTCAGAAACTTGGCCGAGCTGGCGTTGAGCTCGTCGAACAGCGGCAGCGCATCGGGCGCGGCGATGGTGACGGCGGCGCGCGCGGCCTGCGGGCGGTTGGCCTCGATGGCCAGGCGGGCCTTTTTCCAGACGTCGTTGGTCGACATCAGGCGGGCGGCGACCATGCGGTCTGCGGCGGTGAGGCAGCCGTCGTCCAGGTCTTTCTGGGCGAGCCAGCTGCGACGCACCTCGTCGGCCTGCGCCTGCGTGGCGGTGCCACTGCGCAGCGTGTCGACCAGGACCGCGTAGCAACGCACCTGTGCATCGTCGCCCATGCGGAAGCCGTCGAGCGATGCGGAGAAGTTGTCCCAGTCGCGGCGCTGGCCGGTGAGCAGCAGCCAGTCGTTGCGCAGGCGGTCTTCCTGGTAGGTGCCGGGGTAGCGCGCGAAGAAGTCCTGCACTTCGTTGGGGGCGGCTTCCTGCAGGCGTGCCTTGAGTTCCCAGTAGGCGGCCCAGGGTTCCAGCGCATGGCCTCGGGCTTGCGGCAGCAGGGCGGCCAGGCGGGCTTTGTCGCCGCGCTGGAAGGCCTGCTTCATCTGGATCAGCACGTCGTCGTTGGTGTTGCCGTTCTGTGCCGCGGCGGGCTGCTGCGAGAGCAACGCGGCGAGGGCCAGGACAGCGGAAAAAACGAGTGCGGGGGTTGTGTTGCGCGGGTAGGCGCGCTTGGGTGCCAAAATGCTTGGGAACTGCATCGGGGGATTATGGACAAGTCAAAGGATGCCGGCACTTCGGCGACGGCGAGTTTTCTGAAGGATCAGCTGCGCAAGGCATTGATCGCACAACGCCTGGCCATGCCGGACCGGCTGACACGCGCAGACCTGCTGCAGCGCGTGATGCGCATCTGGCTGGTCGGCCGGCCCGACACCGTGATCGGCGCCTACTGGCCGATCAAGGGCGAGTTCGATCCGCTGCCCGCGCTACATCGATGGAAGGAAGACGGCGAGCTGATGGAGGAGGCGCAGCGTCGCCGCATCGGACTGCCGGTGATCGACAAGGTCCACAAGACGCTGACCTTCCATGCCTGGTACCCGGGCTGCCAGATGGAAGAAGACGCCTACGGCATTCCCAAGCCCAAGGACACCGAGCTGATCGTGCCGACCCTGCTGTTCGTGCCCTGCGTGGGCTACAGCGCGGGCGGCTACCGGCTGGGCTATGGCGGCGGTTTCTACGACCGCACGCTGGCCGCGCTGGAGCCGCGGCCGTTCACGGTGGGGCTGGGGTTCACCCACGGCTTCCTTGAAGACTTCGAGCCAGAGGCGCACGACCTGCCGCTCGACGCGATCCTCAACGACAACGGCGTCGTCTGGCCAACGAGCTGAGCGGCTCGGTCAGTCGATGTTGTCGACGGTGTCCGGATCGGGCACCTCGCCGATGGTCTCGCGCGTGGTCACGGCCTGCAGCTGCAGCCAGTCGCAGAAGGCCCTGATCTCCGGGCGAAGCGCATTGCGCGGCCCGGCGATGAGCCAGTAGGACATCGGCGAGTCCATGCGGTGCTGCGGCAGCACCTCCACCAGGTCGCCGTTGGCCAGGCTCTCGGCAATCAGCGAACTGCGCGCCAGCGTCACGCCCTGGCCGGTGAGCGCGGCCTGCACCATCTGGTAGGCGTAGTTGAAATAGAGCCAGCGCTTGGGCTGTGCGCGCTCCAGCCCGTTCACCTCGAACCAGCGGCGCCAGGTCAGCCACTCCAGGTGCGTGCGGTGCGCGTCGCCGGCCTCGATCAGCGTGAACCGGGTGATGTCCGCGGGCGTCTTGATGGGCGGGTTGCTCTTCAGCAGCCAGGGGCTGGCCACGGGCGTCAGCGTTTCGCCGAACAGGCGCACGGCGCCGGCGGGCATGCTTTCACGCGGGCCGTAGCGCAGGGCGATGTCCACGTCTGCCACTTCGAGGTCGACCGCGACGTCGCTGGCGTCGATGCGGATGTCGATCTCGGGGTTGTCGCGCTGGAAGGCCTCCAGCCGCGGGATCAGCCACATCGAGGCGAACGAGGCAAAGGTGGTCAGCGACACGCTCTGGCGCCCCGCGCTCTGGCGGATCTGGCGCACGGCCATGTCGATGCGCGGCAGCGACTGCTGCACCGCCAGCAGCAGCAGGGCGCCGGCGCTCGTGAGCTCCACCGCGCGCGTATGGCGCAGGAACAGGGCCACGCCCACCTCTTCCTCGAGCGATTGGATCTGGCGGCTCACGGCCGACTGGGTCAGCGCCATTTCTTCCGCTGCGGCGCGGAAGTTCAGGTGCCGGGCCACCGCCTCGAAGGCGCGCAGGTGCCCGGCGGAGATCGGGCGGGAGCGCAAATGGGTCTGCGAATGTTGCATGGGTATGACTTTGGAGGGCGAGTCGGCGTCCAGGTCGATTGATGCTGAACACGCATCAGTAGGCTAACTCGTTTTCATTGGACCGCCAACGCCGTAGAAACGATCATTCATTCCCGAACTGCGCTATTGCCTCTTTCTGTCAAGCGCTTCGGCAAAGCCCAAGGAGTTACACCATGTCCACCGCTGTCTGCACCACCGAATCGTTCTCGCCCGTGTCCGTTCCTGCCCGCGCCGTCGCCGTTCCGCCGGCCGTGCGCCGTGGCGCCTGGCAGATCGCGCCCGGCGAGGCGATGAGCCTGAAGGCACGGTCGGCCAGCATCCTGCGGGTCAAGCAGGGCCGGGTGTGGATCACGCCCGACGCCACGCTGCGCAATCCCAGCGAAGACCTGGTGCTCGCACCCGGCGAATCGCTGACGGTGGCCGCCGGCCAGCGCATCGTGATGGAGGCGTGGGACGGCTACGGCGCGACCTACAGCTGGGACAACGCCTGATCGACCGCCCGCCTCCACGAGCTGAAAAAGCGGCCTTCCGGCCGCTTTTCTCTTTTTGGGGAACCGGCCGCTCCATTCAGCAGTTGATGTCGAAGCTGGGCCGCAGGTCCAGGAAGTGCCGAAGGGCCGCCTCGCCGTCCAGCACGTGCACGCCGGCCATCAGGTCGAGGCCCTCGCATTCGGCCAGCCCCATGCCGAAGCCGCTGTAGCGGCGGGCCTCCAGGGGGGCCTCGTAGAGCACCCTGACGTCGACATGGCGCGGATCCTTCTCGATCTGCCGCATCAGCATGTCGACGGCCTCGCGCGGGCCTTCCAGGTGCTGGCAGAAACGCAGGCCGTCGAACACCAGCAGCCCCGTGATGCCGCGCTCCGCGTTGCGCGCGCGTGCCTGGGAAGTGATCGACCCCACGGTGGCCGGGGACTGGTCCTGGGCCAGCGTGCTGCAGTAAAGGACCTCGTGGAGCGGGAGTTTCTGCGGTTGTTCGTCTGTCATGCGTCTGGTGAGGGGAGGACGTGCGCAGTGTAGGAAAGCCGGGGACGCCGCGAAATGTCAAAAGACACAGGCGAACGGCCTATAGTGAAGCGTGAAATTCGAGGACTACCCCGTTGCCGCGTCGCCTCCCCAGGGCATGAATCCGTGCGACCAATGCGCATTGCGCCGCCTCGATGCGTTCCTGCCGGTCTCGGGCGAAGAACTCGCGACCATCCAGGCGTTTCGCGTCGGCTCCCGGCGGGTGGAAGCCGGCAGCTCGATCATCGACGAGCACCGGCGCAGCCCGCAGCTCTTCACCCTCTATTCGGGCTGGGCCTTTCGCTACAAGACCTTGAGCGACGGCCGGCGGCAGATACTGAGCTTCCTGCTGCCCGGCGACTTCCTCGGTCTGCAGGACGAGTTCGCCGACGGCCACACGCACGGCGTGGAGGCGGTGACCGACGTCACGCTGTGCGCGTTCTCGCGCGAGCGGCTCTGGGAGCTGTTCCATGCCCAGCCCAAGCTCGGCTACGACATCACCTGGCTGGTGGCGGGCGAAGAAAAGATGGTCGACGACAGCCTCGTCACCTCGGGGCGGCGCAACGCCGCCGAGCGCGTGGCCATGCTGCTGATGCACCTGTACCGCCGCGCGGAACGCGTGGGCATGGTGCGCGACGGCTGGGTCGAGTTTCCGTTCAACCAGCAGCACATCGCCGACGCGCTCGGGCTCTCGCTGGTGCACACCAACAAGACGCTGCGGCGGCTGCAGCGCCTGGGGTTCTACAAGATCGACGCCGGCTGGCTGCGCATCATGGAGCCGCATGCGCTGGAAAAGCTGGGCGACTACTTCGAGCGCCCGATGCGTCCCACGCCCCTGATCTGAGGAGGCAGGCCCTTCAGCGCGTGGCCGCCAGCTGGCGCAGGTCTTCCTGGTAGGCCTGCAGCCGGCGCACCGCCTGCGCGCGCTGGCTGGCGGTGGTGCTGTTGTGCAGCGCCGCCGTGTTGCGGCAGCCTTCCTGCAGCAGCGCCTGCTGCTGGTCGCGCCAGGGTCCGGGCGGCGGCTCAGCGATGCGCTGGATGTAGTCGTGCAGCGCGGCGCGCGCCTCGGCGGGCGATGGCTTGCCGGCGACGAAGCCGCGCAGCACCGCCAGTGCGTCCTGCTGGCGCCTGCGGCGCTCGGCATCCGTCAGCCGCGGGTCGAACACCGACTGCGCCGCCTGCTGCTTGAGCAGGTCGCGCTGCTCGTCGGTGAGCCGGCCATAGAAATCCTCGGCCCGGTCGAGGGCCCGGTCGTAGCGCTTTTCCTGCACCTGCGCCGGGGTGCGCTCGAGCCAGCCCTTGCGGTATTCGGCGTTGATCTTCGCGTACTTGCGTTCCAGCTGCTGCAGCTGGGACTCGCTCAGGCTGAGCGCCAGTTCGGTACCAGCGGGCTCGGCGCGCTCGGTCACGGCCAGCAGGCGCTCGCGGATGCGGTCGGTCATGGCGCAGACCTGTGCCGGCGTCACCTCGCCCGGCGCCAGCGCCTGCGCCTCCTGCAGCAGCGAGGCGATGCGCGGCAGCTCGTTCTGCCGGTGCCAGGCCAGCAACTGCTCGAGTTCGTCGCGCACCTTCGGTGTCTGCGCACCGTTGAAGTCCAGGTAGGCGTCGAGCCGCCAGTAGCTCACCGTGGGCAGGTTGTTGTAGGCCAGCTTGATCGCGCTGCAGGCGCCCAGGGCGGCGGCGGCAAGCAGCACGCCGATAATCCGCGCCACTGCAGCGCAACGAAATCGGGAAGAAAAACGCATGAATCAAACTCCGCAACAAGACAACCAGGGGCCGGTCGACATCGTCATCATGGCCGCCGGCAAGGGCACGCGCATGAAAAGCAGGCTGCCCAAAGTGTTGCATCGGTTGGGTGGCCGCGCCCTGCTGGCGCATGTGGCGGGCACCGCCGCGCGCATCGGTGCGCGCAGCGTGGTGGTTGTCACCGGGCACGGCGCGGCCGAAGTCGAGGCTTCGCTGGACAGCGGCATCCCTGGTGCCACGCTGCGCTTCGCGCGCCAGGAGCCGCAGCTCGGCACCGGCCACGCGGTGCAGCAGGCCGCGCCGCTGCTGCCGGACGACGGCACGGTGGTCGTGCTGTCGGGCGACGTGCCGCTGATCGGCGAGGACACGCTGCGTGCGCTCATCGCGGCCAGCGGGGGGCAGCGGCTCGCGCTGTTGACCATCGAATTCGACGACCCGAGCGGCTACGGCCGCGTCATCCGCGCGGCGGGCGGTGGCGAGGTCATTGCCATCGTCGAGCACAAGGACGCAAGCGAAGCGCAGCGTGCCGTGCGCGAGATCTACAGCGGCGTGATGGCAGTGCCCGCGCGCCTGCTCAAGGGCTGGCTCGCGCGGCTGGACAACAGGAACGCGCAGGGCGAGTACTACCTGACCGACGTGGTGAAGTTCGCCGCCGACGACGGCGTGCCCGTGGTCGCGCACGTCACCGCCGACGCCCTTCAGGTGGCCGGCATCAACAGCCCCGCCCAGCTCGCGGCGCTCGAACGTGCCTGGCAGCTGCGCCAGGCCAACGCGCTGATGGAGCAGGGCGTGCGCCTGGCCGACCCGGCGCGCTTCGACCTGCGCGGCACGCTCGAATGCGCGGGCGACGTGGAGATCGACGTCAACTGCATCTTCGAAGGCATGGTGTCGCTGGGCGAGGGCGTGCGCATCGGTGCCAATTGCGTGATTGCCAATGCGCGCATCGAGGCCGGTGCAGTGATCCACCCGTTCACCCACGTCGACGGCGAGAAGGCTGGCGTGACGGTGGGTGCGGGCGCACTCGTCGGCCCCTTCGCGCGGCTGCGTCCCGGCGCGCAACTGGGCGCAGAGGTCCACATCGGCAACTTCGTCGAGGTCAAGAACTCGACGCTGGCCCCCGGCGCCAAGGCCAACCACCTGGCGTACCTGGGCGACGCCACCGTGGGCGAGCGCGTCAACTACGGCGCGGGCAGCATCACCGCCAACTATGACGGCGCCAACAAGCACCGCACCGTGATCGGCGACGACGTGCACGTGGGCAGCAACTGCGTGCTGGTGGCGCCGGTCACCATCGGCGCGGGCGGCACCATCGGCGGTGGGTCGACCATCAACAAGTCGACCGAGCCGGGCGCGCTGACCGTGGCGCGCGGCAAGCAGGTCAGTTTCCCGAACTGGAAGCGCCCGCAAAAAAAACCGAAGGCCTGATCGCCTTCTTCCTCATGCCCGGGGTGCCAGCGGCACCTGGGGCTCGAACTTGGCGCGCTTGAGGCTGAAGAAGGCCTTGACGTTGCGCACGTTCGCATCGGCCGTGAACAGGCGCTGCGTGAGCGCGCCGTAGTCCGGCATGTCGCGCGCGGCCACCACCAGCACGAAGTCCGGCCCCGGCGACACGCGCCAGCACTGCTGCACCGCGTCGTCTGCGATCACGCGGGCCTCGAAGGCGTCGAGCGACGCGGCGTCCTGCCGGTCGAGCGAAATCTCGATCACCGCCTGCAGGCCGTGGCCCAGCGCCGCGGCGAGCCGGTCGGGCGACAGCAGCGCGACCTGGCGTTCGATGAGCCCTTGCTCGTGCAACCGCTGCACCCGGCGCAGGCAGGTGGGCGGCGAGATGCCGGCATCGGCGGCCAGGCGCTGGTTGGTCTGCGAGGCGTCGCGCTGAAGGGCGTCGAGCAGGCGCAGGTCTATTGAATCTAGCGATATTGATTCCATATTCGGTGAAATTATGGAATAAAAATCCATACATGTAATAGCATGAAATAAAAAGTCAAAACTATCGGTATTAAGAAGACATATTTCTTTCTGGCGTGCCTACCATTCAGGCTCCTCTCCATTCAAAAGGCAGCTCACCATGTGCGGCATCGTCGGGGCAGCGTCCCATCGCAACATCGTTCCGGTCCTGGTCCAGGGCCTTCAGCGGCTCGAATACCGCGGCTATGACTCGTGCGGCGTGGCGGTGCACGCTGGTGGCCTGACGCGCGCGCGCACCACCTCGCGCGTGGCCGACCTCGTGGCGCAGGTGCGCGACGACAAGGTCGAAGGCCTCACCGGCATCGCCCACACGCGCTGGGCCACGCACGGTGCGCCGGCGGTGCACAACGCCCACCCGCATTTCAGCCATGGCCCCGGTGCCGATGCGCCGGCCGCGCGCCCAGGCCGCATCGCGCTCGTGCACAACGGCATCATCGAAAATCACGAAGCCCTGCGCGCCACGCTCGAAGCCAGGGGCTACGTGTTCGAGAGCCAGACCGACACCGAGGTCATCGCTCACCTCGTCGACAGCCTCTACGACGGCGACCTGTTCGAAGCCGTGAAGGCCGCCGTGCTGCAGCTGCACGGCGCTTATGCCATCGCCGTGATCTGCCGCGACGAACCGCAGCGCGTGGTCGGCGCACGCGCGGGTTCGCCGCTGATCCTCGGTGCGGGCAAGGACGGCGCAGAGAACTTCCTCGCCAGCGACGCGATGGCCTTGGCCGGCGTGACCGACCAGATCATCTACCTCGAAGAAGGCGATGTGGTCGACGTGCAGCCCGGCAAGTACTGGATCGTCGACAGGAACCACAAGCCCGTGACGCGCGTCGTGCGCACCGTGCAGGCCCACAGCGGCGCGGCCGAGCTCGGCCCCTACCGCCACTACATGCAGAAGGAAATCTTCGAGCAGCCGCGTGCCATCGGCGACACGCTCGAAGGCGTGGAAGGCATCGTGCCCGAGCTGTTCGACGGCGTCGGCCAGGATGGCGCCACGGGCGCCAGCGCCCACCGCGTGTTCCAGGACATCGACAAGATCCTCATCCTCGCCTGCGGCACCAGCTACTACAGCGGCTGCGCCGCCAAGTACTGGCTCGAAGGCATCGCGAAGATTTCCACGCAGGTCGAGATCGCGAGTGAATACCGCTACCGCGACTCCGTGCCCGATCCGAAGACGCTGGTCGTCACCATCAGCCAATCGGGCGAAACCGCCGACACGCTGGCCGCGTTGAAGCATGCGCGCTCATTGGGCATGGAGCAGACGCTGACCATCTGCAACGTGGCCACCAGCGCGATGGTGCGCGAGTGCAAGCTGGCGTACATCACGCGGGCGGGCGTGGAGATCGGCGTGGCGTCGACCAAGGCCTTCACCACGCAGCTCGCGGGCCTGTTCCTGCTCACGCTGGCCATCGCGCAGGCGAAGGGCCGGCTGAGCGAAGCCGACGAGGCGCGCTACCTGAAGGAGATGCGCCACCTGCCTGTCGCGCTGCAGTCGGTGCTGGCGCTGGAGCCGCAGATCATCGGCTGGGCCGAGGACTTCGCGCGCAAGGACAACGCGCTGTTCCTGGGCCGCGGGCTGCACTACCCGATCGCGCTCGAAGGCGCGCTCAAGCTCAAGGAAGTGACGTACATCCACGCCGAGGCCTACGCCGCCGGCGAGCTCAAGCACGGCCCGCTCGCGCTGGTGACGAGCGAGATGCCCGTGGTGGCCGTCGCACCGAACGATGCGCTGCTCGAGAAGCTCAAGAGCAACCTGCAGGAAGTGCGCGCGCGCGGCGGCGTGCTCTACGTGCTGGCCGACGGCGACACGAAGATCACGAGCAGCGAAGGGCTGCACGTGATCCGCATGCCGGAGCACTACGGCGCGCTCTCGCCGATCCTGCACGTCGTGCCGCTGCAGCTGCTGGCGTATCACACGGCGTGTGCGCGGGGGACGGACGTGGACAAGCCGCGCAACCTGGCGAAGAGCGTGACGGTGGAGTGAGTGCGGGCGAACGCCAGGTGCTTTGCCCAATCACAATAAAGTCAGTCAAGAACAATAGAGTCTGTCGCACTCACAACTCAAACTGAGTTCAAGGGCGCTTTTGCCCGCGGCAGGTTCTTTGCCATTAATGTCCGGGACAGTGCGTTGATGTCTGAGGCAACCCATCGGCGGGGGCAAGCGTTGGCGGTATGGGGTACCCGGATCGATCACCAGCGAGAGCACGCGACCGAATTAACTGAAGCCCATGCCCAGATACGTTTCCGGCCCCTTCCGCCGCTCGAGAGCCGCGCCACTCGCCGTGCTGTGGAGCGCGATCGCGGCGCTGTGCATCGGTTGCGCCGCCAGCCGCACCGAGCCTGATCCCTCGCCGCCGCACGACACGCTGCGGCAGATGGCCACCCGCTACGGCATCTGCAGCGTCGCCATCGCGGTGGTCAGGAATCGCCAGCTCCAGGCCGTCGATGCGGCGCCGGGATGCACGACCGACTCGCCAACGACGCCCGATAGCGTCTTCGAGGCCGCTTCGCTCAGCAAGCCCGTGTTTGCGTACGCAGTGCTGATGCTGGTGCAGCAAGGAAAGATGGACCTCGACGCGCCGGTGGCGAAGTACCTGCCGAACGGGTATTGGCACCGCTTTCGACCGCATCTCGCTGATTCGCAAGCCGATCTGGTGTCCGATGCGCGCCTGCAGGCGGTCACGGTGCGCATGGCGCTGAACCATACTTCCGGTCTGCCCAACTGGGCTGGCGGACCTCTGGGCTTCGATCGCAAGCCCGGCGAGCGGTGGCAATACTCGGGCGAAGGCTACGTGCTGCTGCAGCGCGCCGTCGAGGCGGTCACGAACGAGAAGCTCGACGACTTCATGGAGCGCCAGGTGTTCCAGCCGCTCGGCATGACCCGCAGCGGATACTCGAGCAAGCCGCGCCTGGAGAAATACATCGTCCCACGCGTGGGCAAGGATGGCGCACCGATGAAGCTGCGGCCTTTCCTCACGCCAGTGTCCGCGTTCACGCTCTACACCAGCGCGCACGACTACGGCCTCTTCCTCGCGGCGCTGCTCAACGATGAACGCTCGCTGCGACAGATCGTCGAGTCCCCAGTGCCGGTGAACCCGAAGCTGAATCTGAGCTGGGGACTGGGCTGGGGCCTCGAACAAGACAAGGCCGACACCCTCATCTGGCACTGGGGCAACAACCCCGGCTACCGAGCCTTCGTGATCGCATCGCCGCGAACTGGAGACGGCTTCATCATGTTCACCAACAGCGATGGCGGCCTGCGGCTGGCCGAGCCGCTGAGCAACAAGATCCTGCCGGGACCGCACAAGCTGTTCCGTTTCCATCTGCTGCGCGAAGGGCTCGACAACCTGCTTTGCGAGACGTTCGATGTCTGCCTCTAGCATCGGCCTGCGAGTCAACCAGCAGGCAGCTACCTTCGGCATCGGCATCGGCATCGGCATCGGCATCGGCATCGGCATCGGCATCGGCAGCGGGCAGTCATCGCGCGCTCCGTTCCGCTTGCTGCGCCTCCTTTTTGTGAATGTCCAGCCCGTACGAACCAGACTAGAAGCTTCGCAGCGAACTTTGCCCGGGCGATATCGATTTGTTGCAGCGGGTGATCGGCGCCGCTATGCGGACACGGAGTTTTCCTACGAATTTGCCGGCATCGCCGCTTCATCTTTCGGGCTCCCCACAACTCAACTGGAGCCCATGATGCCTACTTCCCGACGCGCGGAGCCCGACGCCTGCAGCCTCCTGGACACCGACCATCGCAACGTCAAGAAGCTGTTCAAGGAGTATGAGGAACTCGCTCACTCGCGCGCGGCTTCTGCGGAGAGCAAGAAGCGCGAACTCGCCAACCACATCTGCACGGAACTCACCGTCCATGCACAGATAGAGGAAGAGATCTTCTACCCCGCGGTGCGCGCGGCCATCAAGGAGACGGACCTGCTCGACGAAGCCGAGGTGGAGCATGCAAGCGCCAAGGACCTGATCGCGCAGATCCAGGAAGCCACGGAGATCGACGAAAAGTTCGATGCCAAGGTCATCGTCCTTGGCGAATACATCGACCATCATGTGAAGGAAGAGCGCAACGAGATCTTCGTGAAGGCGCGCGCCGCCCGCGGCCTGGACCTGGTCGCCATGCGCGGGCAACTGGCCGCGCGCAAGGAAGAGCTGATGGAGGAACTCGGCGCCATGGCCTGAGTTCGCGCGCAGGGGGTTCTCCGCAAGACCGAAGGCGATCTCATAGCAATGCGCTATGAGATCAATATGCTCAATCTGGTTGTTGAAGGGGCAGTCCAAACCTAGACTGGCTCCGATCGCGAGTGATCGACAACCAAAGGAGAACCCCTTGTCCGATGAAACGAAGTGCCCCTTCCCGGGCCATGCGCGCACGCACTCCATGACGGGTGCTTCGGCAAATGCAGGCTGGTGGCCCAACCAGCTGAACCTGAAGCTGCTGCACCAGCACACCGCCAAGTCCAATCCCATGGGCGAGGCGTTCGACTATGCCGAGGAGTTCAAAAGCCTCGACCTCGACGCGGTGATCAAGGACCTCCAAGCCCTGATGACCGATTCGCAGGATTGGTGGCCCGCCGACTACGGCCACTACGGCCCGCTGTTCATCCGCATGGCCTGGCACTCCGCGGGCACCTACCGCACCTCCGATGGCCGCGGCGGCGCGGGCAACGGCGCGCAGCGCTTCGCCCCCCTCAACAGCTGGCCCGACAACGGCAACCTCGACAAGGCGCGCCGGCTGCTGTGGCCGATCAAGCAGAAATACGGCCGCAAGATTTCCTGGGCCGACCTGATGATCCTCACCGGCAACGTCGCACTGGAGTCGATGGGCTTCAAGACCTTCGGTTTCGCCGGCGGCCGCCCGGACATCTGGGAGCCCGAAGAGGACATCTACTGGGGACCGGAAGGCAAGTGGCTGGCCGACGAGCGCTACAGCGGCGACCGCGAGCTCGCCAATCCGCTGGCCGCCGTGCAGATGGGCCTGATCTACGTGAACCCCGAAGGACCGAACGGCAACCCCGACCCGCTCGGCTCGGCGCGCGACATCCGCGAGACCTTCGCCCGCATGGCCATGAACGACGAGGAGACCGTGGCGCTGACCGCAGGCGGCCACACCTTCGGCAAGGCCCATGGCGCGGGCGACCCGGCCAAGGTCGGCGCGGAGCCTGAAGGCGCCGACATCGAGGAACTGGGCCTGGGCTGGAAGAACAGCTTCGAAAGCGGTATCGGCGTCCACACCACCACCAGCGGTATCGAAGGTGCCTGGACCCCCACGCCCACCAAGTGGGACAACAGCTACTTCGAGACGCTGTTCGGCTACGAATGGGAACTCACCAAGAGCCCCGCGGGCGCGCACCAGTGGAAGCCCAAGGGCAGCACCGGCGCGGACACCGTGCCCGATGCGCATGACCCGGCCAGGCGCCACGCCCCGATGATGACCACCGCCGACATGGCCATGCGCGTCGATCCGGCCTACGAGAAGATCTCGCGCCGCTACATGGCCAACCCGCAGGAATTCGCTGATGCGTTCGCCCGCGCCTGGTTCAAGCTGACGCACCGCGACATGGGGCCGCGTGCCCGCTACCTCGGCGCGCTGGTGCCGAAGGAAGAGCTGATCTGGCAGGACCCGATTCCCGCCGTGGACCATCCGCTGGTCGACGACAAGGACGTCGCGGCGCTGAAGGCCAAGGTCCTCGCCTCGGGCCTCACCGTATCGCAACTCGTGGGCACGGCCTGGGCCTCGGCCTCGACCTTCCGCGGCAGCGACAAGCGCGGCGGCGCCAACGGTGCGCGCATCCGCCTCGCGCCGCAGAAAGACTGGGAGGCGAACCAGCCGGCCCAGCTGTCGAAGGTGCTGTCGGTGCTGGAAGGCATCCAGAAGGAGTTCAACGGCGCGCAGTCCGGCGGCAAGAAGGTCTCGCTCGCCGACCTGATCGTGCTGGCCGGCAATGCGGCGGTCGAGGCCGCGGCGAAGAAGGCCGGGCAGGACGTGACGGTGCCCTTCTCGCCGGGACGCATGGACGCTTCGCAGGCGCAGACCGACGCTGTCTCCTTCGCTCCGCTGGAGCCGCAGGCCGACGGTTTTCGCAACTATCTCCGCAAGGGGATCGACGGGGCGTCCGCCGCGGGGCTGCTGCTCGACAAGGCGCAGCTGCTGACCCTCACCGCGCCCGAGATGACGGTGCTGGTCGGCGGCCTTCGCGTGCTGAATGCGAACGTCGGCCAGTCCGGCAACGGTGTCTTCACCAAGCGCCCGGAGACTCTGAGCAATGACTTCTTCGTGAACCTGCTCGACATGAACACCGGGTGGAAGAAGTCCGCGACGACCGACGGCGTGCTGGAGGGACGCGACCGCAAGACGGGCGCGCTCAAGTGGACGGGCACGGTGGCCGACCTCGTGTTCGGTTCCAACTCGCAGCTGCGCGCGGTCGCGGAAGTCTATGCGGCCGGCGATTCGCAACAGGTCTTCGTGCGGGACTTCGTGGCCGCCTGGACCAAGGTGATGAACCTCGATCGCTTCGACCTGCGGTGATTGCGGGCGGCCGGTCGCGGCCGCGCCGAGCAGCAATACAGCCCGAGCCTGGTTCCGGAGAGTCCCGAACCAGGCTCGGGCGTATTCAAGGACAACAGCCTTCGACACCAGGAGCCTTGCATGAAACCCCAGCCCATCGAATACGCCGCCGCTTCCGAGGAAGTCAGAGCGGTCTTCGACGACATCAGGACCACGCGCAACGTGCCGGACGTCAACAATTTCTGGAAGTACCTCGCCAACGACCCGGCCACGCTCAGGCGCACCTGGAGCAGCCTCAAGGAAGTGATGGCGCCCGGCGCGCTCGACCCGGTCGTGAAGGAGATGGTCTATCTCGCCGTGAGCGTCACCAACAGCTGCGGCTATTGCATCGCGAGCCATCACGCCGGTGCCGAGAAGGCCGGCATGACGCCCGCGATGTTCGCCGAGCTGATGGCCGTGGTCGGCATGGCCAACGAGACCAACCGGCTGGTGAACGGCTACCGCGTGCCCGTCGATCCGGCCTTCGACAAATAGCGGGTGTCGGCGGCGCGCGTTCAGCCGATCGTCATCAGGCTCGCGTTGCCTCCGGCCGCAGCCGTGTTGATGCTGAGTGCGCGCTCCACCACGAGGCTTTCGAGCGGTATGTCCGCGTCGCCGGGCGCGAAGGCGCGTACGCCGACGATCGGGCCCGGGCGCGCCGCGATGCGCTGCATCACGCCCGGCAGGCCTTGCGCGCTGCCGTGGCGTAGCGCGGCGTCGAACACCACGGTGTCGGACGCCCAGTCGTTCGCGATGGCCACGCACTGCTGCACTTCGGCCGGCAGCGAAGCGCGAAGGCCCTGCGCGGCGGCGTCGGCGGGCCAGATCGCGGTGCTGCCGACCGACAGCACGGCGGCCAGCTGCGCCAGCCGGTCCGCTTCTGCATCCGCACCCGGGTCGACCAGGCACAGCACCGCTTCGCGCGGCGCCAGCGTGTAGACGTTGCGCTCGCCGGTCGGGCCGGCCAGCGTGCGCGAACTGCCCGAGCGCGACTGCGCGGCAAAGCGCGCGCATTGCGCCGCCAGCGCGGGGCGGCCGGTGGCTTGCGCCCAGCGCGACAGCGCCGACAGTCCGGCCTGCGGCGCCGAAGCGGCATCCGCCACCGCGCGCGCCATCGCATCGTCGGGCCGCGCCGACAGCATGCGCAGCATGTACAGCGGCCCGCCGGCCTTCGGCCCGGTGCCCGACAGGCCCTCGCCGCCGAACGGCTGCACGCCCACCACCGCGCCGACGATGTTGCGGTTCACATAGACGTTGCCCGCCTTGGCGTTCTCCACGATCTGCGCGATGGTTTCGTCGATGCGCGTGTGCACGCCCAGCGTCAGCCCGTAGCCCGTGCCGTTGATCTGCCCGACCAGCGCACCCAGGTCGCGGCGGCGGTAGCGCACGAGGTGCAGCACCGGTCCGAACACCTCGCGCTGTAGCTCCGCGATGCTGTCGAGCTCGATCAGCGTGGGCACCACGTAGGTGCCGTTGCGCGTGTCGTGCGCGTATTCGCGGGCCTGGCGGAAGACCTTGCGGCCCTTCGAGCGCATGGCCGCGATGTGGCGCTCGATGCCGTCGCGCGCCTCGGCGTCGATCACCGGGCCGACGTCGACGGCCAGCCGCGCGGGGTTGCCGATGGAGGCCTCGGCCATCGCGCCCTTGAGCATCTCGACGAGCCGGTCGGCAGCTTCCTCCTGCACGCACAGCACGCGCAGCGCGGAGCAGCGTTGTCCGGCGCTGTCGAAGGCCGAGGCCATCACGTCCGCGACCACCTGCTCCACGAGCGCCGACGAGTCGACGATCATCGCGTTCTGCCCGCCGGTCTCCGCGATGAGCGGCACGGGTGCGCCATGCGCGCCCAGCCGCTGCGAGAGCGTCTTCTGCAGGATGCGCGCCACCTCCGTCGAGCCGGTGAACATCACGCCCTGCACGCGCGCGTCCGCCACCAGCGCGGCGCCGACGGTTTCGCCCCGGCCGGGCAGCAGCTGCACCGCGGCGCGCGGCACGCCGGCCTCCCACAGCACGCGCACCGCCTCGGCCGCGACGAGCGGTGTCTGCTCGGCTGGCTTGGCCAGCACCGGATTGCCCGCCGCGAGCGCGGCCGCCACCTGGCCGGTGAAGATCGCCAGTGGAAAGTTCCACGGGCTGATGCAGACCATCGGGCCGAGCGCGCGGTGGGTGTCGTTCGAGAAGTCGCTGCGCGCCTGCGCCGCGTAGTAGCGCAGGAAGTCGACAGCCTCGCGCACTTCGGCGATGGCGTTGGCGAACGTTTTTCCGGCCTCGCGCGCCAGCAGGCCGAGCAGCCGGGGCATGCCTTCCTCGAGCTTGCCGGCGGCGCGTTCGAGCAGGGCGGCGCGTTCGGCGGGTGGCGTGGCGGCCCATGCCGGAGCGATGCCATGGGCCTGGGCAATGGCCGATTCGACGTCGGCCAGCGTGGCTTCCTGCACCTGTCCGACGATGTCGCGATGGTCGGCGGGATTGGCGACGTCGGCCGCCTCGCCGTGCGGCACGGCTTGCGCGAGCATCGGCGCCGCGTGCCAGTTTTCAAGGGCGCTGCCGGCCAGCGCATGGCCCAGTGCGCGAAGGCTGTCGTCGTTTGCGAGGTCGAGCCCTTGCGAGTTGGCGCGCTGCTGGCCGTACAGCGCCGCGGGCAGCGCAATGGCCGGATGCGGCAGGCCCATCGTGCCTTCCTGCGCAGCCATGCGCTCGACCGTGGCGACCGGGTCTTCCACCAGCGCGTCGAGCGGGATCGCCGGGTCCGCGATGCGGTTCACGAACGAGGTGTTGGCACCGTTCTCCAGCAGGCGGCGCACCAGGTAGGCCAGCAGCGTCTCGTGCGTGCCCACCGGCGCGTAGATGCGGCACGGCCGCCCGAGCGGGCCGACCACCTGTTCGTACAGCGGCTCGCCCATGCCGTGCAGGCACTGGAACTCGTATTGCCCCGGCTGATAGCGCGACGGCTCCGCCATCGTGTAGATCGCGGCCAGCGTGTGGGCGTTGTGGGTCGCGAACTGCGGGTAGACGGCATCGGGCGCATCGAGCAGCTTGCGCGCGCAGGCGAGGTACGACACGTCGGTGTAGGCCTTGCGCGTGTAGACCGGGTAGCCGCCGAGCCCGTCGATCTGCGCGCGCTTGATCTCGCTGTCCCAGTAGGCGCCTTTCACCAGGCGCACCATCAGCCGGTGCCGGCTGCGGCGCGCGAGATCGACCACGAAGTCGATCACGAACGGGCAGCGCTTCTGGTACGCCTGGATCACGAAGCCGATCCCGTTCCAGCCCGCGAGCGCCGGCTCGAAGCACAGCCGCTCCAGCAGGTCGAGCGAGAGTTCGAGGCGGTCGGCTTCCTCGGCGTCGATGTTCAGGCCGATGTCGTACTGCTGCGCCAGCAGCGCGAGCTCGCGCAGCACCGGATACAGCTCGGCCATCACACGCGCGTACTGCGCGCGGCTGTAGCGCGGGTGCAGCGCAGAGAGCTTGATCGAGATGCCCGGCCCTTCATACGCGCCGCGGTGGTTCGAGGCCTTGCCGATCGCGTGGATCGCCTCTTCGTAGGCCATGCGGTAGCGCTTCGCGTCTTCCATGGTGAGCGCCGCTTCGCCGAGCATGTCGTACGAATAGCGAAAGCCCTTGGCCTCCAGCTCGCGCGCATTGCCGAGCGCCTGTGCGATGGTTTCGCCGGTGACGAACTGCTCGCCCATCATGCGCATCGCCATGTCCACGCCCTTGCGGATCAGCGGCTCGCCGCCCTTGCCGATCAGGCGCGTGAGCACGGCTGACAGGCTGGTTTCGCTGTGCGTGGCCACGAGCTTGCCCGTCAGCAGCAGGCCCCAGGTCGCGGCGTTGACGAACACCGAAGGGCTGCGGCCCGCATGCGATTGCCACTGGCCGTGCGCGATCTTGTCGCGGATCAGCGCGTTGCGCGTCTCGGCATCGGGAATGCGCAGCAGCGCCTCGGCCAGGCACATCAGCGCCACGCCTTCCTGCGACGACAGCGCGTATTCCTGCAGCAGGCCCTGCACGAGGCCGGCGCGGCCGCCTGCGTTCTTGCGGTCGCGCAATTGCTGCGCGACGCGGTGGGCGAGTTCCTGTGCTTCCTCTGCCTGGCCTTTGGGCAGCCGGGCCTGCGCGAGCAGCGGTGGCAGTGCCTGCGGTTCGGGGCGGCGACAGGCCGCTGTGATGAGGGCGCGCAGCGGCGAGGGATCGGGCGGCAGTCCGTCGGCGAATGCCGTGAAGGAAGAGGGCAGAGGGTCGGGGCTCATGGGAGGCTTGTGCTGGGGATTGTTGGATGATCCGCGTCCCGATGCCGAATTTGTGTTCAAAGAACGGCGCTTCGATAGCGTAAAACGCTATGTAAGGCAGCGGGCAAGTCAGGTTCGTCGCGGGCGGTGGGCAGAGAATCCGCGTTCCGTTCCATCCCGGGAGTCGCACGAACATGCTCAGCTACAGATGGTTCTTTTCCTTGGCCCTCGCGGCCGCGTGCATCGCGCCCTGGCCGACGCATGCGGCAACGGCCGATGCCTCCACCTGTTTGAATTCGGCCGCCGCTGGATGCTTCCGCAGCTTCACACCGCCAGGAGCCGGAGGCGCGCTGCACTACTACTCCTCGCTCGATCCCGATGCACCGGCGACAGGCACCACCGCCGGGCCGACGAAAGCGCTGATCGCCATGCACGGCCATTCGCGCGACGCCAACAAGACATTCGAGGCAGCGCTGAGCACCCTTCGCAACGCCGATGCGCTCGGCGACACGCTGGTGATCGCGCCGCTCTTCCAGGTCGCGGCCGACAAGGCGGTGGCCGGACGCTGCAACACGGTGGGCGTGCCCGTCGCGCAGCCCGGCGACCTGCTGTGGACCTGCGGCTCCTGGCTCGAAGGCGCGCGCTCGGCCTCGGGCAGCCGCATCGGGTCCTTCGCGGTGATGGACGCGCTGGTGGCCGACATCGCGCTACGCTGGCCCAGCCTGCGCACCATCACCGTCGCGGGTTTCTCGGCGGGCGGACAGTTCGTGCAGCGCTACATCGCCTTCACGCAGCACGACGGCACGGCGGCGGGCAATCCGGCGATGCGCTACGTGGTGGCCGATCCGAGCACCTGGCTCTACTTCGATCCGGTGCGTCCGCAGTTCTCGCCTGACGGCGCCTCCGTGACCGGCTTCTCCGTGCCTGACGCATCCGCGTGCCCGCAGATGAACCGCTGGAAATACGGCACCGACGGCCTGCCCGCCTACTTCGGGCGCACCGCCGCGCAGGCGCACCAGCAGTACGTGCAGGCCGACATCAGCTATCTCGAAGGCGCGCTGGACAGCAACGACGCGAAGGGCACGGCATACCGCGTGCTCGACAAGTCCTGCGCGGCGCTTGCGCAAGGCTCGTTTCGCATGCAGCGCGGCCTGGCCTATGCGCAGTACGACCGCAAGCTGCTTGCGCCGGACAAGCGCCGGGAGGTCGTGGTAGTGCCGGGCTGCGCGCACGACGTGGCCTGCGTGTTTCCCTCCGAGGCGGCACGCGCCGCGCTGGTCGGCCCTTCTCGCTGATCGGAGCAGCCTGCCGGCGGGCTTGACGCGATTTCCTTTATGGTGGACATTTGATCCAGTATGAAGGAAATCAAGGAATCGGCCGAAACGGAAGCCCCGTCCGGCCTCAATGACCGCATCGCCCAGCGCGTGCGCGACCTGCGCGCGGCCCGAGGCCTCTCGCTCGATGCGCTGGCCACGCACTGCGGGGTGAGCCGCTCGATGATCTCGCTGATCGAGCGCGGCGAAAGCAGCCCCACCGCCGTGCTGCTCGAGAAGCTCGCAACCGGTCTCGGCGTGTCGCTGGCTTCGCTGTTCGAGGCGCCCGCGCCCGCCGCCGATCCGGTGGCGCGCCTGGCCGGCCAACTGCAGTGGCGCGACCCGCACTCCGGCTATGTGCGGCGCAACGTGTCGCCCGACGGTTTCGCATCGCCCATCCAGATCGTCGAAGTGATGTTCCCGTCCAAGGCCCGCGTGGCCTATGAAACAGCGGCGCGCGAACCCCTGATTCACCAGCAGGTGTGGGTGCTCGACGGCGTCATCGAACTCACGCTGGGCGACGAGCGCCACCGGCTCGAAACCGGCGACTGCCTGGCGATGGTGCTCGACCGTCCCATGAGCTACTACAACCCCTCGCGCAAGACCACCCGCTACGCCGTCGTGATCGCTACCGCGCCCTTTTCCCGGAGATGAACATGCCGACCCTCACTGCCGATGCGCCGCGCATCCGCCTGCTGTCCACCGTCACCGGCACGCAGCTGCAGGGCCTTGCCGCCGTGCTGGCCGATTGCGTCGATGGCGGCGCATCGGTGAGCTTCATGCAGCCGCTGGCCGAAGAACGCGCCCGGGCCTTCTGGCGCCACGTGGCCGACGGCGTGGCGCGCGGCGAACGCGCGTTGCTGGTGGCCGAGGACGCCGAAGGCATCGTGGGCACGGTGCAGCTCGTGCTGGCCCAGCCCGAGAACCAGCCGCACCGCGCCGAGGTGTCCAAGATGCTCGTGCACCGCCGCGCACGCCGCAAGGGCATCGGCGCGCTGTTGATGCAGGCGGCCGAACAGGTGGCGCGCGAGCACGGCAAGACGCTGCTGGTGCTCGACACCTCCAGCGCCGAAGCCGAGCGGCTCTATGCGCGCGTGGGGTGGACGCGGGTGGGCGCGATTCCCGGCTTTGCCCTGTTGCCGCAGGGCGGGCTGTGCGCCACCACCTTCTTCTATCGCGAGCTGATCGAACAGGGCCCTGGCAGTGATCATGGCGCGGCGGCTCCGCAGGTGCGGTAGGTCTGCGGCGCCGGTGTGACCTGCGCCGCCTTTGCCGCGGAAGCCTTGCGGTTCGACGCCGTATGGAGCAGCAGCGCCACCACGACCATCGCCATGCCCACGGCCTCGTTCACCGTAGGCAGCCTGCCCAGCGCCGCGCTCATCAGCAGCGCCGACACCGGCACGAAGTTCAGGAACGCCGTGCCCGTGACGGCCCCGAGCGTGCGCACGCCGTAGTTGAAAGCCAGCACCGAGATGGCCGAAGGCACCACGCCCACGAAGAACAGGGCCTGCCAGGACAGGCGCAGGCCTTCCAGGCTGGGCACTGCCGACCAGCCCAGCACAGCGGCCCCGATTGCCGCGGCCAGCAGCACGGGCCACGAGGCCAGCACCGTGAGCGCGGTGTACTCGATCACGTCGAGTCCGGGAAAGCGCGTGGCGCCGCGCGTGTACCAGACCCAGCCCAGCGTGCCGGCGAACGCGATGGCGTCGCCGAAGAGCGTCGTCGACCCGGCGGACGCACCCGCGCCGAACAGCAGGCCCGACACGATCGCCACGCCCGCCAGCGCCAGCGCGCTGGTCAGCAAGGTCGCTCGCGACGGACGCACGCCGTCGAGCGCCCAGCGCACCAGCTGCGCGGTCATGGGCGTGGTGGCGATGATCACCGCGCCGTGCGAAGGCACCGAGTGCGCGAGGCCGACCAGCAGCATCACGCTGAACACGCCGAAGCCGGCCGCGCCGCGCAGCGCCAGCGGCCCCGCATGCAGCCGCAGCTTGCGCCAGGGCGCCGCGCCGCGCGGCAGGATCAGCAGTACGAACAGCAGCGCCGACAGGGTGTAGCGGATCAGCGTGAACCACACCGGTTCGACATGGTGCAGCACGCCCTTGCTCACAAGGAACAGGGAGCCCCACCCGGAGGTGGCGAGCAGCAGCGCGGCGATGCCGCCCAGGCGTTGGCGTTGGAACATGGGGGAGCCTCTTCTTGCAATGATCGATGCCCCAAGAATCGGTGCTGGAGGCCGCCATTGCCATTCGCTTCTTTGGACAGGGGGCTCCAGAAAAACGAACGGACCGATCCGGCCCTGAAGCTCACAATCCATCGCCATGGAGCTCTATCAACTCAAGACCTTCGTCGCCATCGCGAAGGAAGGCAGTCTGACCCGCGCCGCCGAGCGCGTGTTCACCAGCGCGCCGGCGGTCAGCGCGCAACTCAAGGCGCTGGAAGACGAACTCGGCGTGAAGCTGTTTGATCGCACGCCGCGCGGCATGTCACCCACCGAGGCCGGCCTCAGCCTGCTCGAAGAGGCCGAACGCACGCTGGCCTCCGCCACGCGCATGCGCTCGGCGGCCGATCAGCTGCGCGGCGCGGCGCAGGGCGTGGTGCGTTTCGGCACGGTGGTCGATCCGGTGGCGCTGCGGCTCGGCGAGGTGCTGGTGAAGCTGGCGGAACGCCATCCGCAGGTTGCGCTGCAGCTGAGGCAGGGGCTGTCGTACGAAACGCTTTCCGCCGTGCAGCGCGGCGACCTTGATTGCGCCTACGTGCTCAGCGACAGCGAGCAGATCGAAGGACTGGAACTGCGCCGCCTCGGTGCGGTCGATCTCGTCGTGGCCCTGCCGTTGCCCGTCGCCGAGGCGCACCCCGGCCTGTCGCTCGACCAGCTCACGAACATGCCGTGGGTGGGCACGCCGCCTTCATGCATCCTGCGCGTGCATCTGGAAAAACTGTTCGCCGGCGCGGGCCGCGAATACCGCCAGGGCCGCACGGCCGACGGCGAGAGCGCCATCCGCAGCATGGTAGCGAGCGGCATGGGCGCGGGGCTGATGCGGCTCGACCAGGCCGAGCAGGGCGAGCGCAACGGCGAGCTTGCGATATGGAACGGCTGGCGGTCGCATACGTGGCTGTGCTGGGTTGCACCGGGGGAGGGCAAACGTCCCGTGGCGGTGGAGGCGGTGCGCAGCGCGGTGATGGAGGCCTGGGGCTGAAACGATGCCTCTCGTTCGGGGTGCGCTCGCGCCGGCGGGGGTGTCCTGTGCACGCACCTCCGAAACGTACCCGACGCGGCGCAAAGCATTGCCGCGGGGTACCATCCCCGCCGCCGCAACGCTCCGCTCTCCATGAACGCTGAAATCGCTGCCCTGCCCGCCTCCAATCCTCTCGCCGATCTGCTGAGCCGCGCCCGGCAGGCCCTGGCGGATACGGCGGGCGCGCTGCCCGTGCCATCGACCGCCACCAACGAGGCGGGCTGCGTGGTGTTCCTGGCCGTCGGCGAAGACAGCAGCCGGGCCCGCGTGGCTTCGGGCCGGGGCGCTGACTTCGACGCCGCGTGGCGTGCCGCCGCCGAGCAAGCGGAGCGCACCGGCCAGGCAGCGCAGCGCCTGCGCGCCGAGGTGGTCGACAAGGTCGAGCCCATGAGCTGGGGCGCGCTGAAAGCGAAGTTGGCGCAGACCAAGCGCAACTACTTCAACGAGGGCATCGCCTTCGATGCGCGCTTCGAAGTCGCGCTGCTCGCGCAGGAAATGCTCGGCAGTGCGATCCTCTACAACGGCGACGTGGAGCATGCCGAACCCAATACGGGCAACCTGCGCCTGCACTGCAAGCGGCGCTTCGGCCGCGAGATCGACTTTCCCGCGGACGACGCGGCGCCCGTCTGGTGCTTCACCACGCGGGCCGTGTACGTGGACGCCGAGGGTGCCTGGCCCCTCGCCGCCGAAGGGCAGGCGGCCGGATTCCGCGAGCTGCGCGAATGGAACGCGCCGCAGGTCCACGCGCTGATCGACGCCGCCGGCAACTACCTGGCCGAGCAGGTCAAGCCCACAGGCGAGTTCCACTACGGCTGGTTTCCCTGCTTCGACCGCCCCATTCCCACCTACAACACGCTGCGCCATGCCAGCTCCACCTACGCAATGCTGGAGGCGTGGGAGCTCACGCGCAGCGACGCGCTCAAGGCGGCCATCGACCGCTCGCTGGCCTTCCTGACCGGCACGCTGATCCGCCAGGCCAAGTTGCCGGACGGCGCGCGCGCCGCCTACCTGCTGGACATCGGCAGCGAGATCAAGCTCGGCGGCAATGCCGTGTGCCTGCTCGCGCTGGTCAAGTACACCGAGCTCACGGGCGACCCGCAATACCTGCCGCTGCTGGAGCAGCTCGCGCTCGGCATCCGCCACATGCAGGACCCGCAGACCGGCAGCTTCGTGCACGTGCTCAACGCGCCCGCGCTCGACGTCAAGGACCGGTTCCGCGTCATCTACTACGACGGCGAAGCCGCCTTCGGCCTGATGCGCCTGTACGGCCTCACGCGCGACACGCGCTGGCTCGCGGTCGTCGAGAAAGCCTTCGAGCATTTCATTGCCGCCGAGCACTGGCGCGCGCACGACCACTGGCTGAGCTACTGCGTCAACGAACTCACGCGCTACAGGCCCGAGACGCGCTACTACCGGTTCGGCCTGCAGAACGTGGCGGGGTACCTCGACTTCGTGCTGGAGCGCATCACCACCTTTCCCACGCTGCTCGAACTGATGATGGCCGCGCGCGACATGGTGCTGCGGCTGGAGGCCGACCCCGCATTGCGCCCGCTGCTGGTGGAGCTCGACCGCGACAAGTTCGACCGCGCGCTGGCGTACCGCGCGCGCTATCTCGCCAACGGCCATTTCTGGCCCGAGCTGGCGATGTTCTTCCGCAATCCGGCGCGCATCGCGGGCTCGTTCTTCATCAAGCACCACAGCTTCCGCGTGCGCATCGACGACGTGGAGCACTACCTCTCGGGCTATGTGGCGTACCACCGGATGCTGAAGGCGGGCGAGGCGCTGCAGCAGGCAAAGGCGGCGACCGGCGTCGTCGCCTGGGGCGGCGACGTCAACCTCGCGCGCCGCCAGCACTACCGGCTGCACGAACTCGGCGGCGCGCACAGGATGCTCGGCGGCATCGCCGCGCTGCGCGAGGCCGACCTGCGCATCGTGAACCTCGAATGCGTGGTCGCCGCCAGCGGCGAGCAGGGCGTCGACAAGGGCGAGTCCGCTCCCTACTACTACCGCGCCCGCCCCGAAATGCTCGCGGTGCTGACCGAGGCCGGCATCGGCATGGTCGCCACCGCCAACAACCACAGCGGCGATTACGGCCCCGATGCGCTCATGGAGCAGCACGGCCTGCTGGATGCTGCGGGCATCGCCCATGCCGGCACCGGCCGCACGCCGGAGGCCGCGCTGCGGCCCGCGTTCCGGCGCGCGGGTGGCGTACGCGTGGCGCTGTTCTCGCTCGACGCCACGCAGTCCCGCTTTGCTGCCACTGCCGCACGCGCGGGCGCTGCCTGGCTGCCGCTGGGCGACCCGGCCGCCTGGACCGCCACGCTCGCACCGCGCATCGAGGCCGCGCGCCGCGAGGCCGACGTGGTGCTCGTGGCGGTGCACTGGGGCGACAACCTGGAGACCCAACCGACGCAGGCCGAGATCGCCGTCGGCCATGCCATCGTCGATGCCGGGGCGGACGCGATCCTCGGCACCTCGGCGCATGTGCTGCAGGGCATCGAGATCTACCGCGGCCGGCCGATCCTGCACGACGCCGGCGACCTGCTGTTCGATTCGGTGCGCAACGACTTCGGGGATTCGGGCGTGTTCTCGCTGACGCTGGGCCCGCGCGGCGTCGAGGAAGTGATGTTCACGCCCATCGGCGTCGGCTTCGGCTTCTCGCGGCAGCTCGCGGGCGACGAGGCGCAGGCACTGAGCGAACGCTTCGCCGCGCAATGCCGCGCGCTCGGCACCGAGATGGTCCCGGCGGCCGGAGGCCGTTGCGCGGTGCGGCTGTCGCCGCCCGAGCGGCCCGCCTTCCGGCCCGAACCGGCTTCCGCGGTTGCGCCGGTTGCGCGGCCGGCGCCCCTCGTCGGTGCTGTGCCTGCACCGCGGCCCGAGTGGCTGGCCGACGCGGTGCCTGGCGACGCGCGCATCACGCCGCTGCAGATCGGCCCGCTGCGCCTGGTGGGCGTTCGCTGCGCGCCTCGGCAGATCGTCGGGCGACGGCTGCTGTGGGTCGAATCGTTCTGGACCGTCGATGCGCCCCTCGCGGCCGACCTGCGCGTGCAATTTCGCGCGTTGCCGATGCGCAGCACCCGCATGCCGCCATGGGGCGAGGGCATGGAGCACGACCCCTGCGACTGGATGTGGCCCACCAGCCGCTGGGAGCCCGGCCGCATCTACCGCGACCGCTACGGCCTGCGTGCGCCGCGCGCCGGCCTGCTGGAAAGCGACGTGCTGCAGCTCGAAGTGCGCGTGCGCGGCGACGCGCCCGAGCTGCCGCCAGCGCGCCGGCTCCCGCTGTGGTGCGGCCTGCGCGTGCCTGATTTTCCGACGCCCTTGCCCGAGCGCGCCGCGCCCGTGCTCGCGGCCGACCGCCCCGGCGCGGGCTTCGAGCTCGAGCCTGTGTGGACCGCCGCGCAGCTGCAGCAGATCACCGGCGGACACTGGCTGGTCGAGCCGCCGCCCGGATGGTCCGTCAACTCGGTGGTGCGCGGGCCGGTCCACATGGGGCTGCTGCCGAAGCCCTCTCTCTTCATCGCTTCCGACTACCGCACGCTCGCCGCGCACGAGAACTACAGCAAGCCGCGCACCGACAACTGGGACCGTCACCTCGAACTGCCCGGCCTGCACCCTGCGCTGGCCGGCGCCGTGGTCGCGCACCCGGTCGACGGACTCGACCCGGCCTTTCCGCTGCTGCAGGTGAACGACCCGATCGCCGCGATGCTGGCCATGGGCGCTGCCGCACGGGCGCGCTACAAGGGCTTCGTGGTGGGCGTGACCGGCACGGTCGGCAAGTCGTCCACCATCGCGATGCTGCGCGACCTGCTGCCCGAGCGTGCGCGCGTGCACACCACCATCGACAACTACAACTCGCGCGTCGGCGTGCCGGCCATGCTGGCCAACCTCGGGCCCGACGTGGACGTGTGCATTCTCGAAATGGCGCAGAGCGGGCTCTGGATGGACCGCGGCCCGATCTCGCTGGTGGCGCGGCCGCACGTGGCCCTCATCACCGAGATCGGCCTGTCGCAGACCCGGCAGGCCTCGACGCTGGAGCTCACGGCCGCCTACAAGTCGCGCATCTTCCTGGGCCTGGAGCCCGGCGGCGTGGCGATCGTGCCCGACCACATTCCCTGCCTGCGGCAGGTGGTGGATGCCGCCGCGTGCACGGCCGGTGCGATCTGGGTGGTGGGCAGCGGGCCCGACGCGAACGTGCGCCTGCTCGATACCCGGCCCGAAGCGCGCGGCGGCTGCCGCGTGCGCATCGCGATCCCGGGGCGCACGCTGGAATACCTGTTCCCGGTCGAGAGCGCGGGGCTGGTGCGCAATTCGGCGCTTGCGCTCGCGGCCCTACTCGCCATGGGCTTCGACGGCGAGGCCGCCTGCGCGCGCATGCCCCAAGTGCGCCTGCCGGCCTCGGTGATGCAGGTGCGCGCACTGCGTACGCAGGCCGGCGTGCAGGCCACGCTGATCGACGACAGCTGGAACGCGGAGATCATGTCGATGCGCAACGCCATGGAGTTCGTGCGCAACTGGCAGCGTGCGGAGAGCGGCCCGGTGGCGCGCAAGATCGGCGTGCTGGGGCGCATCGTCAATCTCGACGGGGAAGCCGAGGCCATGCACCGCGGCCTGGCCGCACCGCTGCTGGCATCCGGCATCGAGCACCTCGTGACGCACGGCGACGAGATGCGCTGGCTGCGCGAGGAGGTGCCAGCCGAACTGCTCGGCCCGCACTTCGACGACGCCGCGCAGCTCGCGGGCTACCTCGGCGGTTTCCTGCGCGACGGCGACCTCGTGCTGGTGAAGGGCGACCGCGTCGGCTCCGACTTCGGCCGCGTGCCCGGGCTGCTGCAACGGCTATGAAGACGCCGGGCCTCTTGCTGCGGTACATGCGCGGTGTCCTGGTGCTGCTCGCGCTGGTGCAGGCGGCCTGCGCGCAGCGCACCGGCCCCGACGTACCCCGGCCCTTCGTCGCGAGCAACGACGAGGTGCTGCACTGGAACCAGCCCGCCGACCGCGCGAGCTGCCCCGACCGGCCCGGCTACCTGTGGGTGCGGCCTGCCGAGGGGCCGGCCTGCATCCGCTACTTTGCGAGCGACGACATCGACGGTGCGCGCATGGCCATCGTGCAGTTCTCGGGCGACCGCGACGGCGTGATGGACCAGGCGCCCGAGCGCATCCCCGGCAACACCGAACCCCTGCGTACGCTCGACGCGCAGCGCAGCCGCGACCGCGCCGGCGTGCCGTGGATCTTCATGGCGCGGCCCGGCACGTACGGCTCATCGGGCGATCACCGCAAACGCCGCCAGCTGGTGGAGTTCCACGCGCTCGATGCCGCGCTCGATGCGCTCATGCAGCGCCACAAGCTGCAGCGCATCGTCATCGTCGGCCACAGCGGCGGCGCCACCGCGGGCGCCGCGCTGCTCACGCTCGGCCGCACGCGCGTGGCCTGCGCGGTGCTCACGTCGGGCGCCTACGGGCTGCTTGAGCGCGCACGCATGCTGGGCCGCTCCAGAGACGGCCGCACCGACACCACCGGCAGCGCGCAGTTCTACGACCCGCTCGACCACGTGGGCGGCATCGCGCGCGACCCGGCGCGGCGCATCGTGCTGATCGGCAGCCGCGACGACAGGAACACGCCCTTCGCGCTGCAGGAGCGCTTCGCCGACGCCGTGGCCAAGGCCGGCCACCGCATCGAGCTGCGCACGCACGCGGGGGAGCCGCCCGACTACCACGATCTCAAGGACCTCATCGCGCTGCGCACCGCCTCGCAGTGCGCGCGCGAGGCGATGCTTCAGCAAGCAGGAAATACATGAGCAAAAGCAACATCACGTCGCGCGAGTTCGGCCGCATGCCCGACGGCCGGCCGGTCACCGAATACACCCTGGACAACGGCCGCGGCCTGAGCCTGAGTGCCATCAATCATGGCGGCATCGTCACCGCGTTGCGCGCCCCCGACCGCCATGGGCGCAGCGGGAACATCGTGCTGGGCCTGCCCACGCTCGCCGACTACCTCAAGCCGCATCCGCATTTCGGCACCATCGTCGGACGCTTCGCCAACCGCATCGCGGCGGGGCGCTTCACGCTCGACGGCACGTCGCATCAACTGGGGCTGAACGACGGCGTCAACTCGCTGCACGGCGGCGCGAAAGGCTTGGGCACGCGCTTCTGGGAGATCGTGCCGGTGACGGTGCAGGAGGCCGGCGGCGACATCGCCATCGAGCTGCGCTACACCAGCGCCGATGGCGAAGAGGGCTACCCCGGCGAACTGCGGCTGACAGTGCGCTACACGCTGTCGGCAACCGCCAACACATGGCGCATCGACTACAGCGCCACGACCGACAAGCCCACGGTTCTGAACCTGAGCCATCACGACTACTTCAATCTTGGGGGCAGCGGCTCGGTGATGGACCACCGCCTGACGATTCCCGCGAGTCGCTACTGCCCGGTGGACGCGACGCTGATCCCGACCGGCGTGGCCGACGTGGCTTCGACGCCGTTCGACTTCCGCACCGCGACCCGCATCGGCGAGCGCATCCGCGAAGGCCACGATCAGCTGCTGCTTGCGCATGGCTACGACCACAACTGGGTGCTCGACAGGGCTCAAGCCGAGCACGGCCTTGCGCTCGCGGCGCGACTGGAGCACGAGGCCACGGGCCGCGTCATGGAAGTGCACACCAGCGAGCCCGGCGTGCAGTTCTATTCGGGCAATTTCCTCGATGGCAGCCTCTTCGGCAGCGCGGGCGCGAGCCTGCGGCAGGGGGACGGGCTGTGCCTGGAGACCCAGCATTACCCCGACTCGCCGAACCGGCCGGAATTTCCGTCGACGGTGCTGCGGCCGGGGGAGCGCTTCCACAGCGCGACCGAGCATCGGTTCGGGGTGCTTGGCTGAGCCTTCGTGCATCCGGTGCGGCGTGGGGACTTCAGTTCCATCGCCGACCCGGTGCAGTCAAGTCCCGCGCGTCCACGCGCGTGTGAGCGGACAGCAGGCCGCGCTTGGCACCTTCGAGCTGGCTGGTGCGCTGGGATGATGGTGCCGGCGCCTGCGGCGGCGAAGAGATGCCAGGCACCACGGCCTTGGCGGCATCGATGAGCGTCTTGGGCTCGCTCATGTCCCACTGGGGCAACGGTGCCGGGGGAAGCGGCAGCACCTTGTCGAGGTTGGGGAAGCGCAGGTCGGGGTTGTGGTAGAGCGCGTCGCCAAGAGCGTTGTAGCGGTCTGCGCGCGACTTGTCGACGGTACCGCTGACCAATGGAGTACCTCTACTGAATGCGCCTCGTAAGTAGTTGGCACTTCTCTCGCTACCCAATCTTGTCCCTTGATGAAGCGCACGCAGGGCGCGCGGATAGTCCTCGTCTATGACACTTAGAGTAACGCCCAATTCAAAGGCTGCCTGCCCAGACCCCTGAGCAAACGCACATTCGAGCATCTTCAATCCGATCGCACGGTTTCCCCAAAACGAAGGAGGTTCATCGTGATTCCCAAGCAGTTTTTTTCCAATGTATGTTTGCGACGCCATGCTCCCCATATCCGCCGCCTTCTGCCAGAACGCATACGCCACCGTCGCATCCTGCTTGAGCGATCCAATGCCGCCCATGTACATCGTGCCCATGTTGTCCCAGGCTGCGGGCACACCCTTGCGCATCAGGTCTTCGGTCAGCTCGATGGCCTTCTCGGGGTCCTGTTCGACGCCCAGACCTTGCAAATAGAGTCCCGCCAGATTGAACTGCGCCTTCCAGTGGCCCAGCTTCCTCGCCTGCTCGTAAAGCTGGGCCGCCTTGGCGTAGTTGCGATCTTCCGACCACTTCTCGTAGCTCACGAGCGCCAGCGCCTGCTGAAACAGTGCTTCGGCTTCTGCCGTGATGGGCGGATTGGCGGCGGCCTCGTGCTGGCAGACGAAGTCCTTGCGGTGTGGATCGAACTTGTCGAGCCTGGTGAAGCGCGGCAGCTTGCTGTCCGACATGAAGGGTTGGTGAGGTTGGGCTTTGGAGTCATCTTGCATGGGACATCCGGTCAGAAGAAGCACTGTGGCGAACAATGCACCCGCTGCGCGGATGCATTGCGTCATCCAGGTTGTAGAGGTGTGCATGAACTAAGCAAACTTGACGAACGGCACCCCGCGAGGGTCCTCGAAGAGGTGGATGAAGCTATTGTTTTCCGGAACGTGCTCTTTGGCCTTGTTTCCGCTGTTCGCCTTCATCCGCTTCAACCACTTCTCATGCGTATCTGCGGTCTCTGCCCTCGTGCAATCCTTCCCATCCAAATCATCCCCCGCCAGATTCCCCCACACCCGCTTCCTCGCCGCCTTGGTGAACGCATACTCCTCCGTGCACAGATTCAGTTCGCTGTCAGCCGCCATGCTGCGCGCGTTCAGGTTTGCGCTGCCCAGCGTCAGGTACACGTCGTCCACGATCATCAGCTTGCTGTGGATGTAGATCTCCCGGTAGCGCCTGGGCGTGATGTTGAAGTCGCTCAGGTTCTCGGGGTTCACGTCGTCGGCGTGGCCCCTGGCTTTCTCTTCCACGCCCGCCTGCGCGTCCTGAGCCTCGCTGTCGCGCGCCTTGATGCGGATGTTCTTCGCCTGGTTCGCGCTGTCGAAGGTCAGCAGCATCGCCACCAGCGGCTTGATGCCCAGTTCCTGCAGCTGCGCCTGTGCATCCACCGGCACCGCATTGGCCGAGGCACCCACCAGCCCGCCGCCGCTCCTGGCCCCCGCCTCCCGGCGCTTGCGTTCCCCCTGCACCTTCTTGTCGTACTCGCCCATCTGCGCGCCGGCACCCAGCGTGCCGACCGTGTCGTAGGTGCTGGGCACCATCTGACCGCGCTCGGGCTGCGGGATCACGACGAACAGGTGCAGCGGCGCCATGTCGGTGGGCGCCGCACCTGCCTCCTGCATGGCGCGGCGGTAGCGCTTGCGCACGTCCTTGAGCAGCCTGGGCCACTCGCTCAGCTGGAAGTACTGGTTCTCCACATAGATGTAGTTCAGCGCGTTGGCGCTGGCCAGCGTGTAGCCCTTGAGGATGGTGCCGTCGTCGGATTCCGGCTGGGTGCGCTGGATCTGGACGCGGCAGCGCGAGCCTGACGGGCGCGGGATGTCTCGGGCCTGGATCGACTGGCGCCGGTCGCCCAGCTTTTTGCTGAACGCTCCCGCCCCGTTGGCAGGAAAGAGGCTGCCCGCAGGTCCTGGGATCACCTGCACACCGGCCGCGCTGTCCCAGCCCTGCACGAAGTTCCGGTTCAGGCAGTGCAGCGCCTCGCCCTGCACCCGGATGGCGTAGTCCCGGTACGGCTTGCGGTGCCAGCGCGCCTCGTCGTAGTTGGTGTAGCTGTTGGGGCTGAGCTCGCGCCGGGGGTCGTTGAAGGCGTGCGCGGTGGTGTCCCAGTAGTCGGTCACGCTGTTCAGACCCATCACGTAGCCGCAGACGTTGCGCGGCCTGCCGCCGGCGGCAGGCTCGTAGTCGATCAGGATCGGCTTCTGGTGGTGGGTGCCCACCGCGATCATGCTGGCGGCCTCGCTCAGGTCGCGCTTCGAGTCGGGCAGGTAGCGCGCCAGGTTGGAGTGGATTTCGAGCGGGCTGCCGCGGCGCAGCCGCACTTCCAGGTTCTTGAAGCGCCCGGCCAGCGCGTCTTCCCACCACTGCTTGCAGTAATTGGAGCGGTCAGTCAGCACCCAGGCGGAATTGGAACGGTTGTCGTAGGAATCGGCGCCCTCGGGCCAGGTGGTCCGGCTGGTCTTGGAGAAGGAGGTGGGCGCCCAGAACGCGGGAAAGTCCGGCACGTTGCCCGCCGCCTTGTTGATCACCAGGCTGTCGAACCACAGCAGCATGCGCACCTTCACGCCCTCGCCGGCCTTGCGCACCAGCAGGTCACCGTAGGTGGTGCCGTGCGGCCAGGTGGTTCGGCTGCGGGTCAGCTCCATGCCGGGGTCGAAGCCCCACAGCACCAGGTCGATGCTGCTGCCGGCCGCGAGGATGTCTTTCTCGATGGCGGCGAAGCCTTCCTGCCCGCACATGAAGAATTGCAGCGCGTTGTTGTCGTGGATCGGGTGCGTCCTGTGGTCCTTCTCCAGAAACCATTGCAGCGTGCCCTTGCTGCGCCGCTTGATCATGTCGACGTGGCTGACTTCGGGCTTTTGGATTTCGTCGAGGAGCTTGTTCAGATCAGCCATGTCGGTTGTCGGCTCGAGAGAGGTTCATCATAGGGCGGCGTCGATGAGGGCCATCAAGTGGACGCCTGGCCGGCATCCGAGCCGCGCTCGCGCTGCGACCGGCGCTTCGAGCTGTCTTGCCCATCGCCGCGGTACCCCTTGTTGGACAGCTGATGCTCGTTGTACCGGGACTGCCCGGGATCGGGTTCCATCCGGTCCGGCGCCACCGGAACATCGTGGACGGTTCCGTTGAAGAGCCGGACCTGGTAGCGTGCGCCTTTCTCGGCGTGCTCGATGGTCAGCCGTCCGTGTTCATCGAACAAGCCTTTGCGGATTTCGGCGCCATTCTTCAGCAGGGTGTAGGACTGGCCTGAGAAAAGCAGGGGCGAGGGACCGGGGACGTGCTGTACGGAGAACGCGATCTGCGGATCAGGAGGTGTCTCCTTCAAAGCCGCAGCCGTCGATCGGATCGGGGGCACCGGCTTGTTCGCAGGCCCGACCAGGCTGTGCGTTGCCGCATGCTCGCGCCAGATGCCCATCGTGCCGTGCTCGATGCCATTCGCATT
>NZ_JBGLYN010000026.1:0-69748 GCF_047304045.1 Variovorax sp. Varisp85 | reverse complement strand
GAGGCCGTCATGGCGCATGTGGGCACGAAGCCTGATGCGCAGACCGGGCTCATCCAGTCGCTGTGGGAGCTCAAGGACGGCCAGGTCGTGCGCCAGTTGGCCGCCTACACCCACGATGGCGAGCGCGACCTCGTCGCCGCACAGGACGAAGACGGCGCCAGCTGGAGCTACACCTACAGCCACCATCTCGTGACCCGGTACACCGACCGCACCGGCCGGGGCATGAACCTGGAGTACGACGGCACGGGCCCCGACGCCAAGGCCGTGCGCGAGTGGTCCGACGACGGCAGCTTCGCGTTGAAGCTGGAGTGGGACAGGAACATCCGCCTGACCTACGTGACCGATGCCTTGGGCGGGGAGACCTGGCACTACTACGACATCCAGGGCTACACCTACCGCATCATCCATCCGGACGGGCTGCAGGAGTGGTTCTTCCGCGATGACGCGAAGAACGTCACGCGGCACGTGCACACCGACGGCACGACCGACGACTACACCTACGACGAAGACGGCAACCTGCAGACGCACACGCGCGCGGATGGCAGCCGTGTGCACTACGAGTACGACAGGCTGCACCGGCTCACCGGCATCCGCGATGCCGAAGGCGGCGTGTGGAAGCGCGACTACGACGCGCAGGGTCATCTCACGGAAGAGATCGATCCGCTGGGGCACAAGACCGAGTACGCCTACGACAAGGCCGGCCGACCCGTGCGAATCACCGATGCCAAGGGCGGCACGAAGCTGATGAGCTACACGCCTCGCGGCCGGCTCGCGAGCCTCACGGACTGCTCGGGCAAGACCAGCCGCTGGACATACGACGATCGCGGCCGGCTCGCCACGGCTGTGGACCCTGCAGGCAACGTCACGCGCCATCTCTACAGCCTTCCGGAAGAAGACGCGGCGCTGCGTGCCGAAGGCAGCCTGCCGGGCCGGATCCACGAGATCGTCCTGGCCGACGGGACGCGCGAGCAGGCCCTGCACGACCCCGAGGGGCGCTTGCTCGCGCACGTCGATGGGCTCGGGCGCCGCACGCGCTACAGCTACAGCCGCGCAGGACTGATCTCGGGGCGCACCGATGCCGAGGGGCATTCGCTCAGGTACCAGTGGGACCTGCTGGGCCGTCTCGTCGAATTGCGCAACGAGAACGGCAGCCGCCACAGCCTGCGCTATGACCCTGTGGGTCGGCTGCTTGACAAGACCGACTTCGCTCACCAGACCACGCGGTACCGCTACGAAGAAGGCACCGGCCGACTCGTCGAGGTTGCGGCGGGCGGACGGGTCGTGCAACTGCAGGCCGATGCGATGGGCAGGATGACGCAGCGATCCGCGGGCAGCCAGGTCGAGCACTTCGCCTTCGACCGCAACGGACGCATGGTCGAGGCGTCCAACAGCGACGCGCGCCTGCAGTGGTTCTACGACCCGGCCGGTAACCTGACGCGAGAGCACCAGCACGATCTGCAGGCCGGTCGCACGGCGATATGGCAGCACCGCTACGACGCGCTCAACCAGCGCGTCGCCACGATCCGTCCCGACGGCCATACGACCCAGTGGCTCATCTACGGTTCGGGCCACGTGCACGGCCTGCTGCTCGACGGGCACGACATCCTCGGTTTCGAGCGCGACGACCTCCATCGCGAAGTGGTGCGCGAGCAGCGCAACGGCCTGACCCAGAAGCTGCGTTACGACAACGCAGGGAGGCGGCTGGAGCAGCAGGTCGTGCCGGGCCAGGCGAGCGCACCCGGCGCGCTGCAGCTGCAGCGCACCTACGGCTACGACAAGTCAGGGCAGCTGATCGCCATCGGTGACAGCCGTCATGGCAACCTCGACTACCGCTACGACCCCGTCGGCCGGCTTGTCGAGGCCAACGGCCGGCTCGGACGCGAGACCTTTGCCTTCGACCCCGCGGGCAACATCGTCGATCCCGACAGCACGGCCGGCGGCAGCCGGGTTCCCGTCTCCCCCTTGCTCGACAACCTGCTCAGGGCCTATGCCGGCGTGCGCTACCGGTACGATGAGCACGGCAACATGGTCGAGCGCGTGTGCAACGGCCGGGCGACCATCTTTGCCTGGGACGCCTTCGGGCGCCTGGGCTCGGCCACGGAGGAAGACGGCACGCAGACCTCGTTCGCCTACGACCCGCTGGGACGCCGCATTTCCAAGCGTTCGCGAGACAGCATCACCCGGTTCGGGTGGGACGGCGACACGCTCGCCTTCGAGAGCACGCAGAGCTTTGCCGGAGAGCACGAGGAAGCAGGCCGAGGCTGGAGCGTGCACTATGTCCACGAGCCGCGCTCCTTCGCTCCGCTGGTTCAACTGCGCCAGGCGCATGCGATCGTGCCGGGCAGGACGCCCGACGTGCGAGAGCTCATGGCCGCCAACGGCGGCGCCTACGACATCGAGCAAGACCCGCTGTGGAACGGAGAACTCCAGCCCGGACAACGCAGCTTCGAAGACGACGAGGTCGCCTTCTACCAGTGCGACCACCTCGGCACGCCACGGGACCTGACCGATCACGAGGGCCGCGTCGCCTGGTCGGCCCAGTACAAGGCCTGGGGCGAGGCGCGCGAAGTCATCAGCGAAGCGGGGCGACGTGCCGGTCTCTCGAACCCCATCCGGTTTCAGGGGCAGTACTTCGACGCCGAGACAGGGCTGCACTACAACCGCTACCGCTACTACGATCCGGCGAGCGGCCGGTATGTCTCGCCCGACCCACTGGGACTCGCGGGCGGTCTCAACCTGTATGCCTATGTCGGCGGCAACCCCGTGCGCGGCATCGATCCGCTGGGACTGGTCGACATCAACCTGTTCCCGCACAACGAGGCGATCCGGCAGTCGGCAGACAACATCCCGAGCCCGCCCGGCACTTTCACGGTCGGATCCCATGGCAACTCGAACATCATGACCGACACCGCGCTCAAGGGCATCACGCCCGCACAGATGGCGCAGCGGATCAAGGCGCACCCGTCCTATACGGAAGGCCAGAAGGTGCAGCTGATGTCGTGCGAGACCGGCAAGGGAACGGACCCCTACGCGCAGAAACTGGCCAACGAATTGAACGCACCCGTCGAGGCGCCCGACAAGCTCCTGTGGATCTGGCCCCACGGCGCCTACAAGCCTGCCGGCCAGAAGGCCGACGGCACCATGGACACCGCAGATCCCGGCGTCTGGCATACCTTCAACCCCAAGTCATGAAGAACATCGATCTCAGGTTCGGCGCGAAGCTGGCAGTGCTTCTTCCTCTTCTTCTGAACCTCTCAGTCTCTTACGCAACGGAGAACCAAACCATGGACACGCCCGACGCTGCACCAGCCTCTTCTTCTTCGCCCATCTCGGGTGCGCAGTCTTACGCACTGACAGATGCGCAACGAGCCGAACTGATCACGAAGGCCGAGTCCGGTGACGCCGAGGCCGCGTTCCGTCTCTCGCTGTACTACACCTTCACGTCTTCTGACGACGTTCAGCGCATCCGCTGGTTGACGATCGCGGCCAAGGCCGGACACGTGGTCGCTCAGCACAACCTGGCCTACGACCTCTACATGAGCGGCAAGGACCTCGCCGAAGCCGCGCATTGGGCAGCGGAGTCGTCGAAGAGCGGCAATGCGGAGGCAGGCGATCTGCTCAAGGAAATCGAAGCGGCCCGCGCGAAGGCCCGGGGCTCGCGTCCGTGAGCGACGGCCTCGATGGTTCGGCCGCGCCGCTCTTCGAGATCGAGTCGCCGGATCGGCTGCTGCTCAACACCCCGGTGGTGATCGCATTGGGCAACGCTTTCAGGCTGTTCGAGAAGACCGGGCAAGACCTGAATAACTTCGATGTCCGCATTGCCGAGAGGCGGAAAGAGAACGGCGAGGACGAAGACGGTGTCGACACCATCGGCATCGCCTTCTCGGCCAAGCTGCTGCCAGGACAGAAGGGACTTGGCAACGCCAGCAGGTTGGGGCGGTCGATCATGTACATCGCCTCGAGGATCACGGGCGAAATACTTCGGGAGCAAGGAAGCAGGTAGTGGTCCCGACGCTGGGACTGTTTCAAAAGACGCCGCGGCCGACTGAGTCTGCGGCTTTCAATTTTGCGAGGGAGAAAAGAATGAACGAAATCATCGAAGTCGATGGCCTGGTGGCACAGGCGATTGCAGTGGCCTGGGAGGATGGGCGGTCTTCAGGCCTGCGATTCGAGAACTACAAGCTCGTGTTGGTCGATGCATCCGACGGATACAGAGTTACGTGGGAAGCGTCGAACAAGCCGCAGGGTCATCGCGGTGCTCTGCCCGGCCTGGCTGAGCCGCAACTGCTGATCGACAAGTCCAGCGGCCGAGTCCTTCAGAAGCATCTGTCTCGCTGAAGAGATAGCGAACCGAGGGGCATCGAGTGTCTTCCCAGATCATCATCCTCGCCCACGACATGTGGCGCAAAGGCGCGGGCGGCGCTCCCGCCGGGCTCGTAGGCCAGGCCGACAGCTTCGCCTATGCCGGGCTCGACCTGGGCCTTGCCCAGTTCGCCGCGACGACCTTCGCAGGCACGAGCTTCACGGTCACCAGCTTCAAGCAGGCGGGCTGGAGCGGTTGCCAGTTCACTGGCTGCAGCTTCACCCAGTGCGACTTCAGCGGCATCTCGATCACGGGCTGCACCTTCATCAACTGCAGCTTCATGCGCGCGAACTTCGACGGCTCAAGCATCGGCAGCAGCACCTTCAGGCAATGCCAGTGGGACGACATCAGCTTCGCAGGCGGCAGCTGGAACGACGTCGGCGTGCTGGACTGCAGCGGCACCGTGGTGCATGCGCAGGGGCTGCAGGGACGCAGCGTGGACTTCACCGGCAGCACCTTCGAGCAGCTCGAGTTCCAGGGCGCAAACATCAACTGAGGAACGACGACAGATGGCAGGGACGGAAGAAAAAAACGCGCCGACCACCGAGCGCGAACCGCAGACGGCGGTGGCACCGCTGAACACGATCGTGAAGGAGGACATCGCCGCGGCAAGCAAGGCGGTGGACGACTGGCTGCGCTCCTTCAGTGGCGGCTACGTGACGCTGGAGCGGCTGACGATGGTGCTGGGCAGCATCCCGATCGTGGGCAACATCATGGCGCTGGTGGATGTGTTCCTGGACATCATCAACATCGTCGAGAAGAAGGCCAAGGACAGCGTCGATGCGTTCCTGAACTGGGTGAGCCTGGGCATCAACCTGATCGGGCTGATCCCGATACCGCCGAGCATGGCGGCGGCGCGCATGAGCCTGAGGCCCACGCTGCACCTGGTGAGGCAGCAACTGACGACCGCAGCCTCCAACCTTGGCGAAGCCATCGTCACCACGCTGGTGGGGCATCTGAACGCCACCATCATGGGCGAGCTGGACACGTTCATCGATGGAGCCATCGCCAAGCTCGACGGCATCCTGAAGAGCTGCGCGGATCTTGCGGACAAGATCATCGACAACCTGGTGGACATCCTGCGGCGGGTGCTCGGGCAGAAGGATCTGTTCACGGTAGGCACGCCTGCAGTGGCAGAAACGAAGGTGCACGACCCGAAGACGCAGAGCACGTGGAGCCGGATGTGGGGCGCGGCGGTGCGTTATTCGAAGCAGTCGGCGAACTACGTGGCCAAGACGGCGGCGAGCCAGCTGCCAGATGGGATCGCAGGCCGGGTCAACGGCGTGATCACGCAGATGCTGGACTTCAAGCGGCTGCTGAGGGGGCAGCTGTCGAGGCTGGCGGACAAGGAGGCGCAGGCCAGCATCATGTGGCTGCTGCACAAGCTGCGGGATGCGTTGCTGAAGAAGAAAGGCCAGCGCGCGGCGATCGTGGCTCCGCAGGCGGGAGCCAAGGCAGAAAAGGAAAATCCCGGAACGCAGCTCGGTCACATCAACAAGCAAGCCGATGCACAAGGGACCGCAGGCTGCAAGAACTGCCCTGCGCCGGCACGCATCGGCTCTTCCATCAGCCTGAGCACCGGCAACGAAAGCTTCACCCACACCGACTTCGTTCTCGCAGCGCCGCTGCCGATCGAATGGGCGCGCACCTACGCCAGCGACCTCGACGCCTTCGACCGCGGCAGCCTGGGCGCACGCTGGATCACTCCCTACAGCATGCGCGTGGACATCACCACGCCGACACGCGGCGCACGCCAGGGGCAGCCCAGCCTCGTGCACCACGCGGCCGACGGCCGCAGCCACGCCTACCCGGTGCTGGCCGTAGGCCAGGCCTACTTCGACCCGATCGAGGAAGTCCGCGTCTCGCGCCTGAGCGAGAGCCTGCTGGTGCTGGACTTCGGCAAGCCGCTGCCCGAAGGCGAGCCCAGCGAGTGGCGCGAGATCTACGAGTACGTCGACAGCAGGCAGCCGCACTTCAGGTTGGTCACGCAGCAGGCCAAGGACGGCATGGCCATCGGCCTGCGCTACGACCACGTCATTGCAGCGACGGGCGAGCGCGTGCTCAGCGACGTCATCAGCAAGCACGGCGAGGCCGTCATGGCGCATGTGGGCACGAAGCCTGATGCGCAGACCGGGCTCATCCAGTCGCTGTGGGAGCTCAAGGATGGCCAGGTCGTGCGCCAGTTGGCCGCCTACACCCACGATGGCGAGCGCGACCTCGTCGCCGCACAGGACGAAGACGGCGCCAGCTGGAGCTACACCTACAGCCACCATCTCGTGACCCGCTACACCGACCGCACCGGCCGGGGCATGAACCTGGAGTACGACGGCACGGGCCCCGACGCCAAGGCCGTGCGCGAGTGGTCCGACGACGGCAGCTTCGCGCTGAAGCTGGAGTGGGACAGGAACATCCGCCTGACCTACGTGACCGATGCCTTGGGCGGGGAGACCTGGCACTACTACGACATCCAGGGCTACACCTACCGCATCATCCATCCGGACGGGCTGCAGGAGTGGTTCTTCCGCGATGACGCGAAGAACGTCACGCGGCACGTGCACACCGACGGCACGACCGACGACTACACCTACGACGAAGACGGCAACCTGCAGACGCACACGCGCGCGGATGGCAGCCGTGTGCACTACGAGTACGACAGGCTGCACCGGCTCACCGGCATCCGCGATGCCGAAGGCGGCGTGTGGAAGCGCGACTACGACGCGCAGGGTCATCTCACGGAAGAGATCGATCCGCTGGGGCACAAGACCGAGTACGCCTACGACAAGGCCGGCAGGCCCGTGCGCATCACCGATGCCAAGGGCGGCGTCAAGGCGCTCGTCTACTCGCCATCGGGCCAGTTGCTGAGCTACACCGACTGTTCCGCCAAGACCAGCCGCTGGGAATACGACGAGCGCGGCCGCCTGGTCAAGGCCACCGATGCCGCAGGCAACGCCACCAGCTATCGCTACGCAGCCGGCCAGCTGGAAGAAATCGAACAGCCCGACAGGACGAGCGAACACTTCGAGCACGACGCCGAAGGCCGCCTGCTTCTGCACACCGACGCACTGGGGCGCGCCACGCGCTACAGCTACACGCGCGCCGGCCTGATCTCCGGCCGCACCGATGCCGCGGGCCGTTCGCTCAAGTACTACTGGGACCTGCTGGGTCGCCTGACCGAACTGCACAATGAGAACGGCAGCCGGTACGACTTCCGCTACGACCCCGTAGGCCGACTGCTCGAAGAAACCGGCTTCGACCGCAAGGCCACGGAGTACGTGCACGAAGAGACCACGGGCGTGCTCGCCGAAGTGATCGAGGCGGGCCACCGCACCGAACTCGAATTCGATCTTCTCGGCCGCCTGAGCGAGCGCCGCGCCGGCGGGCAGTCCGAACGCTTCGCCTACGACCGCAACGGCCGCCTGCTCGAGGCGACCAACAGCGATGCACGCCTGCAGTGGTTCTACGACCCTGCCGGCAACCTGACGCGCGAACATCACCACTACCTGAAGCGCAAGCGCACGGCAGTCTGGCAGCACCGCTACGACGAACTCAACCATCGCATCGCCACCGTGCGGCCCGACGGGCACGTCACCCAGTGGCTGACCTATGGCTCCGGCCACGTGCACGGCCTGATGATCGATGGCCAGGACATCCTGGGCTTCGAGCGCGACGACCTGCACCGGGAGATTGCACGCGAGCAGGGCAACGGACTGAGCCAGCGGCAGAAGTACGACCCGGCGGGGCGGCTGCTCGAACAGCACATCTCCCGCACCAGGCCAGGCGCCATCGAATCGACCACCGGCATCCAGCGCCGCTATACCTACGACAAGGCTGGCCAGCTGGTGACCATCGGCGACAGCCGCCGAGGCAGCCTGAACTACCGCTACGACCCCGTGGGCCGCCTGCTCGAAGCCAACAGCCGCCTCGGGCGCGAGACCTTCGCCTTCGACCCCGCAGGCAACATCGTCGATTCGCTCCCGGCCAACGACCCACTGAGGCACCCGGTCGGCAAGCTGCTGGACAACCTGCTGAAGAACTACGCCGGCACCAGCTATCGCTACGACGAGCGCGGCAACATGACCGAGCGGGTGCGCAACGGCTGGCGAACCGTCTTCGCATGGGACGGCTTCAACCGCATGACTGCGGCGACCGACCACAGCGGCATCACCACCACCTTCAGTTATGACGCGCTGGGGCGGCGTCTGTCCAAGAGTTCGGGCGACACCACGACTCTGTTCGGCTGGGACGGCGACGTGCTCGCATTCGAGAGCACGCAGAGCAGCTCAGCGATCGAGGAGGGCGGCGCGCACGGCTGGAGCGTGCACTACATCCACGAGCCGAACTCGTTCGTGCCGCTGATGCAGGTTCGCCGTGCGAGCGCGATGGCGTTGAGCGAGACGACGGATGCGAAGGCGCTGATGGAGGCCAACGGAGGCGCCTACGACATCGAGCAGGATCCGCTGTGGAACGGCGAACAGAGGCAGGTGCCGCGGGCGTTTGACAGAAGGGAGATGGCGTTCTATCAGTGCGACCACCTGGGCACGCCGCAGGAACTGACAGACCATGAGGGCAGCATTGCGTGGTCGGCGCAGTACAAGGCGTGGGGAGAGGCGCGGGAGGCGATCAGCGAGGCTGGGAGAAGGGCGGGGTTCAGGAATCCGATTCGGTTTCAGGGGCAGTACTGGGATGAAGAGACGGGGTTGCACTACAACCGTCACCGTTACTACGACCCCCGAGCGGGGCGGTTTGTGTCAAGTGATCCAATCGCTTTGGCTGGCGGGATAAACCTGCATGCTTACGCGCTGAACACCACTGAATGGATTGATCCCTTGGGGTTACAGCCTCGCGTGCCGCCCCATATCTCATTGCAGAAACAAGCGGGCCATGTGAAGGGGACGCCGCAATACGACAACCGGGTGAATGCCGGGAAGCCGACATCTTGTTTTTGCGATTGGAATGCCGCTATCAAATACACAGATGAGGCGTGGGCGAATGGAACGCAAGTGCCGGGTAGACCTGGAGTGAAGGACTTCGAGTTTGGAATGCCAATTGGCGAGGGGCCCAAAGGAGGAACTCAGAGCAAGGTAAGAGTTCATCAAGACTCTAAAGGAAAAATTCACGGGCACCCTGCCGGCCCCGAAACACCATAGAGGAAAAAATGGAAAGAAAATGGATTAGGGTATTGGAAGGAAAATTCGGAAGTCTTGAGGCTCCTGACTATTCTTTTGTGTTGGATGAGGTTGAAAAAAAACCTTATCAGCAAATGATGGATGAGATGCGCAAGAAATTTGTTTTAAAAGAAGATACCGATGAAAATTATGACGTGAGTTTTGGCTATGTTCTATCTTTTTCGCTGGGTAATGATTTTCTTTTCAGAATTTCAATGATCGCGCCTTTTGCTTTTTTGGCTCGAATGCATTTGGATGGCTCGACGTCTAAGCCTATTGTGCGAGAGTTCACTCATGATGAAGCTGAGCTTGAGTTGATTAATGTGATTGAATCTCATGGTGTGTCTCTGCTTGATGCTAAAACTCTAGATTTCCTTGTTCCTCAAGCAAAAAAATACTCAAAACCTCTCTATCAGTGGCTTTTTGTGGATGAAGAGAAGGCGCCTTGGAGTTAAGTGCTTGCAGGAATTTTTTGGCGCTTGTCGACTGGTAGAAAACGAAGATTTCGAGGGTAAGCGATTTTTTATCGAATTGCGATTGATCTTGCGAAAATTTTAATGCTGATTTAATTTTTCTAAAAGATGCTGCCGAATGCGGAAAAAAGTGATTAAGTTTTCGCGTATTTTGGCTGCGAATGCAGTGTTTGCGCCAGATTTGTATTGGAAGTTTGAGGTTGAATATCTAGAATTCGGCGCAGAACGATGCGGCCGCGGGCATAGCCATTTTTAGATAACCTCCTGAGGAATTAAGCCTACCCCAGCTACCGCTACGACGAACGCGGCAACATGACCGAGCGCGTACGCAACGGCTGGCGCACCGTCTTCGCATGGGACGGCTTCAACCGCATGACTGCGGCGACCGACTTTCGCTTCCAATCCGGTGGTGTGGATAGATCCTCTGGGACTTGCTAGAAAAAAAAGGTATTACGCCAAATAACCGAGGTACTCGAACCACTATAGAAGGGGGAAAGCTATCGGAGCCGACAGTTGGCTACAGCGGTGGGGCTGGAGGAAAAGGAGCGCAGAATCCCATAGTTAAAAAAATGTATGACGATGTCGCGCTCGATCAGCAGTCGGATACGCATGGATGGTGTGGGGAGCCGGATGCACTAAGCAAAATTGCTGATGCTCATAAGGTAGCTAACGCTGATGAACTTCGTCGCGTGGTCGAAGGGGCTACATCGACTACCGAACGAAATGACGGAAAATTACTCCCGTACTGCCGCTCTTGCAGCATCGTTATGGGGCGGCTAGGCATTTGTGATGGAGTGAAAAAATGACCGAACCTTATAGCGAAGAGGAAGAAGAGCGTCTTGATGCCATTGAAGAGCAATTGATTGAAAAAAAGGTGCCCTTTTTTTTGATGATGAAGATGTATGCAGAATTTTTGCATAATTGTATTTTGACGGGCCGATTTAGTCAGATTGCTCCGTCTAAAGAGCTCGATCTTGTTGCTGATAATTTGCAACAGGCGATAGCTTTTTTAGGTGTTGATGGCAGCGATGATTTGCGAAAGCCAGGTAGGCTCGAGCTTTGGGCGCTGTTCAGGCGCTTCGAAGAGGAACAGCCGGCTTTGGCTGGTTTAAGTCGATGTGCTGTTTGCTGTTTTTATGAAGAAGCTGGTTGGGATCCAGACACAAGAGAAAGCGTGACGCCCATACCGTTTTATCTATTTCTGCTCAATCGGTTTAATCCCGATATGGGTTTGGAGTTTTTGACGTACGCGTATAGATACTTGCTCGATCCCGCGCTGGGGTAGTGCCTATCCTGGGCTCGAGCGCGACGACCTGCACCGCGAGATCGCACGCGAACAAGGCAACGGCCTGAGCCAGCGGCAGAAGTACGACCCGGCGGGCCGGCTGCTCGAACAGCACATCTCCCGCACCAGGCCTGGTGCCATTGAATCGACAACCGGCATCCAGCGCCGCTACACCTACGACAAGGCTGGCCAGCTGGTGACCATCGGCGACAGTCGCCGAGGCAGCCTGAACTACCGCTACGACCCCGTGGGCCGCCTGCTCGAAGCCAACAGCCGCCTCGGGCGCGAGACCTTCGCCTTCGACCCTGCAGGCAACATCGCCGACCCGCCCCCGGCCAACGAACCACTGAGGCACCCGGCCGGCAAGCTGCTGGACAACCTGCTGAAGAACTACGCCGGCACCAGCTACCGCTACGACGAACGCGGCAACATGACCGAGCGCGTACGCAACGGCTGGCGAACCGTGTTCGCCTGGGACGGCTTCAACCGCATGACGGCGGCGACCGACCACAGCGGCATCACCACCACCTTCAGTTATGACGCGCTGGGGCGGCGTCTGTCCAAGAGTTCGGGCGACACCACGACGCTGTTCGGCTGGGACGGCGACGTGCTCGCCATCACAAGCCGCAACCGGCAAAGGATATGACGCCGGAATCCGTCGCCAGATTTCCGAGTGCCGCCCAGGAGCACATGCACTTCGAGAACGGGTCTTCGCCCTGATCCGAACCGTCCCGCCCCCCTCGCCGCAACCCCGGGTTTTCGATAACTAAATCCACTTGATTTAGTCCCTCTGCTGGCCGATAGTCTCCCTGCGCCCGGACACCGAGCCCTCAAGGCCCGAGCGATCCGGTTCCACAAGACCGCAGGCGCTTCGCCGCCTGCCCACGGAGACAAACCATGTTCAGCACCCGCTCTATCCTGGCCATGGCGGCCATGTCCCTCACCGCAGTGGCCGCATCCACCGCCTTCGCCGCCGACCAGCCCGTCATCGGCCTCGTCACCAAGACCGAAACCAACCCCTTCTTCGTCAAGATGAAGGAAGGCGCGCAGGAAGAGGCCAAGAAGCTCGGCGCCAAGCTGCTCTCGGGCGCTGGCAAGGCCGACGGCGACAACGCGGGCCAGATTACGGCGATGGAAAACATGATTGCTGCCGGCGCCAAGACCATCCTGATCACGCCGAGCGACGCCAAGGCGATCGTGCCGGCCATCAAGAAGGCGCGCGACAAGGGTGTGATGGTGATCGCGCTCGACAGCCCGGCCGATCCGCCGGACGCGACCGACGCGCTCTTCGCCACCAACAACTACACCGCCGGCGTGCTGATCGGCGAATACGCCAAGGCCGCGATGGCCGGCAAGCCCGCGAAGATCATCGCGCTCGACCTGCTGCCGGGCCACCCGGTGGGCGCGCAGCGCCACAACGGCTTCATGAAGGGCTTCGGGCTTGCCGCCAACGACGCCAAGTCGAACGAGCTGTCGAAGACGCCCGAGATCGTCTGCATGGCCGACAGCTACGGCGACCAGGCCAAGGCGCAGACGGTGATGGAAAACTGCCTGCAGAAGGCACCTGACGTGAACCTGGTCTACACCATCAACGAGCCCGCCGCGGCCGGTGCGTACAACGCGCTGAAGCGCGCTGGCAAGGAGAAGGGCGTGATGATCGTCTCGGTCGACGGCGGCTGCCAGGGCATCAAGGACACGGCCGCCGGCATCATCGCCGCGACCTCGCAGCAGTACCCGCTGAAGATGGCCGCCATGGGCGTGGCCGCGGGCGTGGAGTTCGCCAAGACGGGCAAGAAGGCCTCGGGCTACGTCGACACCGGCGTGACGCTGATCGCCGGCAAGAGCGTGGCCGGCGTCGACAGCAAGGACACCAAGACCGGCACCGAGCTGTGCTGGGGCAAGAAGTAATCGGAAGCATCAGGACGAAGCCATGGCGAAGTCTCCAACGCACCACATTCCGTGGGGCGCCCTCGGGCCGTGGCTGGCTCTTCTCGGCGCGTGCATCTTCTTTGCGACCCAGTCGGATCGCTTTCTCACCGGCGGCAATCTCTCGCTGATCCTGCAGCAGGTGATGGTGGTCGGCGTGATCGCCATCGGCCAGACGCTGATCATCCTCACGGCGGGCATCGACCTGTCGTGCGGCATGGTGATGGCGCTGGGCGGGATCATCATGAGCAAGTTCGCGACCGAACTGGGCATGCCCGCACCGGTGGCCATCCTTTGCGGCATCGGCGTGACGACGCTGTTCGGCCTGCTCAACGGGCTGCTGGTCACGCGCATCAAGCTGCCGCCTTTCATCGTGACGCTGGGCACGCTGAACATCGCCTTTGCGATCACGCAGCTGTATTCGTCGTCGCAGACCATCACTGATTTGCCCGGCGGCCTCACGGGCCTGGGCACCACCTTCGCCGTCGGCAATGCCGAAGTGGCATGGGGTTCGGTGCTGATGCTCGTGCTGTACCTGCTCGCGTGGTTCGTGCTGCGCGAGACGGGAGCCGGCCGGCACATCTATGCGGTGGGCAACAACGCCGAGGCCACGCGGCTGGTCGGCATTCCGACGCAGCGCGTGCTGCTGGGCGTGTACGTGGCGGCGGGCGTGCTGTATGGCGTTGCCTCGCTGCTGTCGGTGGCGCGCACCGGCGTGGGCGACCCGAACGCGGGGCAGACCGAGAACCTCGACGCCATCACGGCCGTGGTGCTTGGTGGCACCAGCCTGTTCGGTGGCCGCGGCATCGTGCTGGGCTCGCTGATCGGCGTGCTGATCGTGGGCGTGTTCCGCAACGGGCTCACGCTGATGGGCGTGTCGTCGATCTACCAGGTGCTGGTGACGGGCGTGCTCGTGATTCTTGCGGTAGCGGCCGACCAACTCTCGCGCAGGGGGGCCCGCTGATGAACATCATCGCCAACCCCAAGATCGTGATGCAGGCCAAGGGCCTGGTGAAGCGCTACGGCCAGGTCACGGCGCTCGACGGTGTCGACTTCGAGCTGCGCGAAGGAGAAATCCTCGCGGTGATCGGCGACAACGGCGCAGGCAAGTCCTCGCTCATCAAGGCGCTGTCGGGCGCGGTGGTGCCCGACGAAGGGCAGATCCTGCTCGACGGCAAGGCAGTGCATTTCCGCAATCCGCTGGATGCGCGCCGCGCCGGCATCGAGACGGTCTATCAAGATCTCGCCGTGGCCCCGGCCATGACCATCTACGAGAACCTGTTCCTCGGCCGCGAGCTGCGCCGCCCCGGCTTCCTGGGCAACGTGCTGCGCATGCTCGACAAGAAGCAGATGCTGAAGGAAAGCACCGCCCGCATGGCCGACCTGAAGGTCGGCATCCAGTCGATGACGCAGGCGGTCGAGACGCTCTCGGGCGGCCAGCGCCAATGTGTGGCCGTGGCGCGCAGCGCGGCCTTCGCGCGGCACGTGGTCATCATGGATGAACCGACCGCCGCGCTCGGCGTGAAGGAGGGCAACATGGTGCTGGAGCTGATCCGCCGCGTGCGCGATCGCGGCCTGCCCGTGGTGCTCATCAGCCACAACATGCCGCACGTGTTCGAGGTGGCTGACCGCATTCACGTGGCCCGCCTCGGCCGCCGCGCGGCCGTGCTCAACCCGAAGAAGATCAGCATGAGCGACACGGTCGCCGTGATGACCGGCGCCATGACGGCCGACCAGTTGCCCGCGGAGGCGCATGCCTGATGCGGACGTGCCTGCACGCACGCCCGACCTGTTGCGGCCCCGCGGCTCCAACCAGGTCGGCATGCGCCAGTTCAACGAGCGCACAGTGCTGCAGGCGCTGCGCGTCCACGGCAGCCTGCCCAAGGCCGACCTCGCGCGGCTGACGGGGCTCAGCGCGCAGACCATCGGGCTCATCACCGCGCGGCTCGAGGAAGACGGGCTCATCGTCAAGCAGAGCCGCGTGCGCGGGCGCATCGGGCAGCCGTCGGTGCCGCTGGCGCTGAACCCCGACGGCGCCTTCGCCATCGGCATCAAGGTGGGGCGGCGCGGCGCCGAATGGCTGCTGATCGACTTCGCCGCGCAGGTGCGCGAGCGCCACGCGATCAGCTACGACTTTCCCGATGCGGACGAGCTGCTGCCCGCCATCGCGCAGCACATCCACCGGCTGCGCGACGGGCTGGGACCGCTGGCCGCGCGCAACGTGGGCGCGGGGCTGGCCGCGCCGTTCCAGCTCGGCGGCTGGCACCGCACGCTGGGGTTGTCGAAGGCGCAGTCCGACCTGTGGAACCAGATGGACCTGGCGGCCGAGGTGCGCGCGCGCACCGACGTGCCGGTGAGCTTCGCGCGCGACACGGTGGCCGCCTGCGTGGCCGAGCTGGTCGGCGGGCGAGGGCACGACCTGAAGAGCTTCCTGTACATCTTCGTCGACACCTTCGTGGGCGGCGGGCTGGTCATCAACTCGCACCTGCACACCGGTGCGCACGGCAACGCAGGCGCGCTCGCTTCATTGCCGATGCAGCCTCCGGGCAGCCGTGGCGCACTGCCGCCGCAGCTGGTTGCGCAGGCGTCGCTCTGGGAGCTGGAGCAGCGCCTGGCCGGCGAGGGCCTCGACGCCATGGCCGCATATGACGACCGCGCCCTTCAACCGCCCTATGCCGCCACCACGCAAGCCTGGCTGGAAAGCGCCTCGCAGGCGCTGGCGCATGCCATCGTGAGCGGCACCGCCATGCTCGACCTGCCCGACGTGGTGGTGGACGGCTCGATGTCGCGCGCGCTGCTGCAGGCGCTGCTCGATCAGACCCGTGCCGCGCTGGACGGCTGCAACTGGGAAGGCCTCTGGCAGCCTCGGCTGCATGGCGGCAAGGCGGGTGCGCAAGCGTGTGCGCTGGGCGGCGCGATGCTGCCGCTGCACGCCAATTTCGCGCCCGACCACGACGTGTTCCTGAAGGCGGCCTGACAGGACCGCCCGGCGTTCAGGAAGGCCAGCGCCGCAGGCCCAGTTCGTCCGCCAGCCGCCGATAACTCTTGATCTGCGCCTGCACGTAGTCGTCGAGCGCGGCGCCGGTGAGCGCAAAGGGGTACAGGCCGTGCTGCTCGCGCAAGGCAGCGAAGCCGGGCGCCGCGCTCGCCTCGCGAAACGCCGCGGTCCACGCGCGCACGGCCGATTCCGGCACGGCCGCGCTCAGGTAAAGGCCGCGTACGGTGGGCCACACCACATCGACGCCTTGTTCGCGCGCGGTCGGCACGCCGGTGAGTGCGCCGCCGAGCCGGTTCTCCGACAGCACGGCAAGCAGGCGCACGGCCGCGCCGCCGGCAATGGCCTGCAGCGCCTCGGCCGCGTCGCCCGGAAAGGCGTCGACATGCTTGCCCTGCAGCGCGCCGAGCGCATCGCCCCCGCCTTCGAACGACACGAAGCGCATGGCCTTGTGGTCGCGCCCCGCGGCGCGCACCAGCAGCGCGGCCTTCACCCAGTCCTGGCTGCCGACCGTGCCACCGGCGCCGAAGGCGATGCGCGACGGGTCCTGCCGCAGCGCCGCGACGAGGTCCTGCAGGCGCTTGTAGGGCGAATCGCGATGCACGGCGATCACGCCGTAGTCGGTTCCGAGCGTCGTGATCCAGCGCACAGCCGAGGGCGAATGCGGCCCGAAGCGGCCCTGCGCAAGGTTGAGCAGCGAGCCGCTCGAGAACGCCACCAGCGTGCCCGGGCCGCCGAGTCGGCCGGTGGCGATGCGGTCGAAGGCCACGGCGCCGATGCCGCCCGGCAGGTAGCGCTGGGCGAGCGGCGGGCGCGTGGGGCGCACGGCCTGCAGCGCATCGCGCGCGAGCGCGCAGGTCAGTGCGAAGCCGCCGCCGGCCTTGGCGGGGATCACACAGTCGGCAGCGTCTTCGGAGGGATCGTTGGCAGCAGCCTTCGTGCCCGCGCCCCAAGGCATCAGCAGCGCGGACAGCGTGCGAAGTGCGTGGCGGCGGGTAGGTCGCATGGGCATGGCGGCGGGCTTGTCAGGTGGCCGCCGCAGCTTGGGTGCGGGGCCACCAGATGATCGCATGCAGCCCCGTGCCTGCCTCGCGCGCTTCGAGCCGCAGCTCGCCCCGATGCCGCTGCGCGATGGAGCGCGCAATGGCCAGCCCGAGCCCGAAGCCGCCCTTGCCGGCGCGCGCGCCGCGCCGGAAGCGCTGGCCGAGCGCGGCCCGCTCCTCGTCGCCGATACCGGGGCCGTTGTCTTCCACGTTGAGGCTCCAGCCCGCCGCGTCGCCCGCGGCAAAGAGCGTGATCGTGCCTTCGGCGGGCGTGTAAGCGATCGCGTTGGCCACCAGGTTGCCCAGCGCCTCGCGCATCAGCGATCGATCCGCCACGGCAAGGAATTCAGGCACGGGCGAATGAATGCCCAGGTCGATGCGCTTGGCGCGCGCCAGCGGCAGCAGGTCGACCGCCACCTCGCGCAGCAATGCCGCCACGTCGAACTCGGCAGGCTCCACCGACACCGTGTCGCTGCGGCCCAGCGCCAACAGCTGCTGCGCGCTGCGCGTCGCGCGGCCGATCTCGGTGCCGAGCGCGTCGAGCGCCACCTGCACCTGCGCCGGGTCCTGCTCGCGCCGCGCGTAGTCGGCCTGCATCTGCAGCGTGGTCAGGTGTGTGCGCAGCTGGTGCGAGGCATCGTCCAGGAACTGGCGCTGCTGCGTGACGAGTTCCTGCGTGCGCGACATCTGCTGGTTGACCGCGGCGACCAGCGGGCGCACCTCGGCGGGCAGGTCGGTTTCCGCAATGCGCGTGAGGTCGTCCGGCGTGCGCGCCTGGACTTCGCGCGCCAGCCGTGACAGCGGCCGCAGCGCCGCCGCCAGCGCAATGGCGGTGCCGCACAGCAGTATCGCCAGCACCAGCGCATCGCGCAGCGCCGCGCTGCGCACGAAGCGCGCGCTGAACTCCTGCCGCGAGCGAGTGCTCTCGCCCACCTGGATCAGCACGCTGCGCCCGGTGCTGCCGGCCGGCGCGCGATCGAGGTCGCGCCGGTAGGCCGCGAGCCGTACCGATTCTCCGAAGTAGGCCGCGTCGTAGAAGGCCGGCACGCCCATCGCCAGTTCGGCGGGCGGCGCGGGCAGGTCCGCGCTGCCGAGCTCGACCAGCCCGTCGGACGTGGACACGCGAAAGAACACCTGCCCGCTCGCCGTGAGCTCGAAGAACTCGAACATCGTGTACGGCAGCTCGACCGACAGGCCGCCCGAGGCGGTCGAGATGTTGGCGTCGATGGATTTGAGCGCGCCCAGCAGCGAGCGGTCGTAGGCCGCGTTGGCGGCGGCGAGCGCGTCGTGCCGGGTCATCCACAGCTCGAGGCCGGTTACCACCAGCAGGGCGGGGAACAGCAGCAGCGCGAGCCGCTGCCACAAGCTGGTGCGGCGCAGGCGGTTGCGCAGGCGCGTCAACACGTCCACTCAGCCCGAAGTGCTCGAAGACTGGGAGTGAGCTTCATTCAGTCTGTTTCCAGCACGTAGCCAAGTCCGCGCAGCGTGACGATGCGAACCCCGGTGCCGTCGAGCCGCTTGCGCAACCGGTAGATGAAAACCTCGACCGCCTCGGGGTGCACGTCTTCGTCGTCGGAGAACACGCGCTCGAGGATCTGCTGCTTCGACAGTGGCTCGCCGCTGCGCTGCACCAGCACGCGCAGCACGGCCAGTTCGCGCGGCGAGAGCGCCAGCGCCTCGCCGTTCAGCGTGAAGTGCCGGCGCGCGCCGTCGTACACCAGCGGGCCGCAGGCCAGACGCGGATGCTCGATGCCGCGCGCACGCCGCACCAGCGCGTGCAGCCGCGCTTCGAGCTCGGCCAGCGCGAAGGGCTTGGCGAGGAAGTCGTCGGCGCCCGCGTTGAGCGAGGCGACACGCTCATTCAGCGAGTCGCGCGCCGTGAGGATCAGTGCCGGCAGCCGCTGGTCGCGTTCGCGCAGCCGCTGCAGCACCGTGTGCCCGTCGAGCCCGGGCAGGCCCAGGTCGAGCACCAGCGCGTCGTGGTCGCGCTGCTGCAGCGCCCGGTCGGCCAGGCGCCCGTCGTCCACCCATTCGACCTGGATGCCCGCGTGCTCCAGTGCCTTGCACAGCCAGGTGCCCAGGGTGTGTTCGTCTTCGGCGAGGAGGATGCGCATGGGCCGATGCTAGGGCCGGCAGGGCTCAATCCGGCTTGATGTTTGCCCTTGCAATCACCTTCTGCCAACGAGCTTGCTCGGAGGCGATGAACTGTGCGAACTGCTCGGGCGTGCCGCCCACGGCTTCGGCGGCATCGGCCGTCAGCCGCTGCATCGAATCGGGCGACTTCACGGCCTTCATCGTCTCGGCGGAAAGCTTGGCCAGGTTGGCAGGCGCGATGTTGGCCGGCGCCAGCATGCCGTACCACTGCGTCATCTCGAAACCTGGAAAGCCCTGCTCGGCCACGGTCGGCACGTCGGGCAACTGCGCGAGGCGCTTGGCCGAGCCGGTCGCGATGCAGCGCACCTTGCCCGCCTTGATGAACGGAATGATCGCCGCCGCGCCGATGGCCGAGGCGTCGAGCCGGCCCGAGAGCAGGTCGGTCACCATCGGGCCGGTGCCGCGATAGGGCACGTGCAGCATGAACACGTCGGCCGTCATCTTCAGGTACTCGAAAGCCAGGTGGCCCGCGCTGCCGTTGCCCGCCGAGCCATAGCTGAGCTTGCCGGGCTTCGACTTGGCATACGCAATGAACTCCTTGAGGTTTTTCGCCGGCACGTCGGGGTGCACCACGTAGAGGCTGGGCACCTTGGCCAGCAGGCTCACGGGCTTGAAGTCCTTGTTCGCGTCGTAGGGCAGCTTGGCGAAGATGTACGGGTTGACCGCCAGCGTGCCGATGTGGCCGAGGATGATCGTGTGCTGGTCGGTGCTGCGCGCCACCTCGCTCATGGCGATGTTGCCGGCGGCGCCCGGCTTGTTGTCGACGAACACGCTCTGGCCCAGCGTGCGCGAGAGCTCGGCGGCGGTCGAGCGCGCGACGATCTCCGAGCTGCCGCCTGGCGCGAAGGGCACGACGAAGCGGATCGACTTGCTGGGCCAGGTGTCCTGCGCCGAGGCCAGGGAGGGGAGCAGGCCTCCGAGGGCCGCGGCGCCGCCGGCTTGCAGCAGGCCGCGGCGGCTCAGGCGGGTGTCGTCGGGAACGAAGAGGTCGGACATGGTGCTTGTCTCCAGCGCTTTGGGATTGAAAGCGCGCATGGTGCCCGACGGTTGCTGTCGGAAAGCTGTCAGTCAGATCAGGTTGCGCATCGCCTGCGCCGTCTCGCGCAGCACCGGCAGCACGCGCGCCACCGCGTCCTCCGAGCTTTCATGCCCCATCGGCATCGTGATGTTCAGCGCCCCGACCAGCGTGCCGTGCCGGTCGCGCAGCGGCACCGCGATGCCGCGCGAGTTCAGGTCGAGCTGCTGCTCGGAAAGGGCCCAGCCCTGGGCCCGGATGCGGGCGAGTTCGAGCTTCATGCGCTCCATGCTCGCAATCGTGTGCGAGGTGAACACCGTGAGCTGCCGAGTCGTCAGCCATTCGTTCAGCTCGGCATCGCTGCGCAGAGACAGCATCAGCATGCCCGAGGCCGTGACTTGCGCCGGCACGCGCGCGCCGAGCACGTAACCGGTGCTCATGCTGCGGTTGGGGCCGTTGCGCGCGATATAGACCACCTCGTCGCCGTCCATCACGCTGAGGTAGGCGATCTCGTTGGTGCCGGCGGCCACCCGCTGCAGGAAGGGCTGCACCACGCGCGGCAGCCGCGCCGACTCCAGGTACGACTGGCCCAGCCGAAGCACGCGCGGCGTGAGCCAGAACAGCTTGCCGTCGCTCGCTACGTAGCCCATGTGCTGCAGGGTCAGCAGGTAGCGCCGCGCGGCGGTGCGGGTCATGTTCGTGCGCTGGCCGGCCTGGCTGGCGGTGAGGCGCGGGTTGGCGTCGTCGAACGCCTCGATGATGCTCACGCCGCGCTCCAGGCCGGCGATCCAGTCGCGCTTGTCCAGGCCGGGCGGGGGCGCGGAGTCGTCCTTGCTGTCCTTGCTCATGGCGGGAAGTGTGCCTTCGTGGGAGGGTTCGAGAGCTGCATTGAATGCAGGTGAAAACCCTTGGATTGAGCGATAAACGATCTTTCAAGTTCGATGATCGCTTGTTTAGCGGGTGAAAGAAGTGCGGGACTTCAGTGAAGCGACTATAAAGCTCGGCATCCGGTCTCGAAAAGAGCGATTGACGAACGGAAGCAAGCACATGAGCCATTCCATCCGCGGCAGCACCCAGGCTTACCTGATTCCCGGCGACCCGGTTCGCAACGTGCGGCTGCCGCGCATGTTCAACGCCGCCTTCGAGCGTTTCGGCATCGATGCCGTGCTGCTGCCCATGCAGGTGCCGGTGCGCGACTTCGCGGTGTTCTTCAAGTCGGCCTTTCTCGCGCGCAACCTGCGCGGCATGGTGATCGCGCCGCCGCACAAGCCGCTGGTGGTCGACCTGCTCGACGGCTGCGGCCTCTTCGGCCGTGTGGCCGGCTCGGTCAACGTGGTGCGCCGCACCGAGGGCGACCAGCTCGAAGGCGACCTGTTCGACGGCGAAGGCCTGATCGGCGCGCTCGACCACTGCAACATCCCGTTCCGCGGCAAGCGCGTGCTGATCCTCGGCGCGGGCGTGAGCGCCGCGGCCATCGGCGTGGCGCTGGCCGAGGGCGGCACGGTGAACGGCGCGGAGTACATCGCGTTCTACGACAGCGCCGCAGGCAAGGCGGCCGGTGTGGCGGCCAAGCTCGATGCATTCTTCGACGCGACCGTCGCCTCGGTGGACAGCAACGCACCCGAAGGCTTCGACCTCGTGATCAACGCCACGCAGCTCGGGCTGGTCGATGGCGATGCATTGCCGGTCGACGTGGCGCGCATGGAAAGCCATGCGGCGCTGTTCGACATTCTTCTGCGCAACCAGCCCACGCCGCTGGTGCGCGCGGCCCGCGACCGCGGGCTCAACGCGCAGGCGGGCTTCGAGATGCTGATCCAGCAGATGCCCCACTATTTCCGCTACTTCGGCCATCTGGACGCGGCCGCCGCGATGCAGGCCGACTCGAACTTCCTGCGCGAAATCATCTATCCGCCGGCGATGCACGCCGAAATCGCGCAGCCGCTGCGCTACCACTCCCCCAGCGTGGCCTGACCGCGCCTTCCTACAGAAACACGAACGACATGATTTCCGGCAAGACCACACTCATCGCCCACATCGGCTATCCCACCGAAGCCTTCAAGGCGCCGATGATCTACAACCCCTGGTTCGACAAGCACGGCATCGACGCCGTGGTCGTGCCCATGGGCGTCAAGCCCGAGGACTACGCGGCCTCGCTGCCGCAGATCTTCAGGTTCAGCAACATCCGCGGCGCGCTGGTGACCATGCCGCACAAGGTCACGACGATGGCGCTGGTCGACGAGGTGACGCCCACGGCGCGCGTCGCGGGCGCCTGCAACGCGATCCTCAAACGGCCCGACGGCACACTGCTGGGCGACCAGTTCGACGGCGCGGGCTTCGTGCGCGGCGTGGAGCGCAAGGGGCGCCTCTTCAAGGGCACGCGCGTGCTGGTGTCGGGCACAGGCGGCGTGGGCTCGGCCATTGCGGCGTCGATTGCCGCGGCAGGCGCCGCCGAACTGATGCTGTTCGACATGAGCGAGGCTTCGGCCGGCGCACTGGCCGCGCGGCTGCGCGAGCACTACCCGCAGATGAAGGTGGCCACCGGCTCGAAGGACCCGGCCGGCTACGACGTGGTCGTCAACGCCACGCCGCTCGGCATGAAGGAGGGCGATCCGCTGCCCTTCGACGTGGACCGCATCGACCCGAACACCTTCGTCGGCGAGGTCGTCATGAAGACCGAGTACACGCCGCTGCTGCAGGCGGCCAAGGCCAAAGGCTGCCAGGTGCAGGTCGGCACCGACATGCTGTTCGAGATGATTCCCGCGTACCTCGAGTTCTTCGGCTTCGGCACAGCCTCGCCGGAAGAGCTGCGCGCCGTGGCCCAACTGAAGTACTGAAAGGCCGGGTCGCCCCATGAGTATTTTCGAAGGCTTCCTCTCCACATCCGAAACGCTCGGCGCCTTCAGCGACCGCGCCTTCGTCGACGCCATGCTGCGCTTCGAGGCCGCGCTCGCGCGTGCGCAGGCGGCCGAAGGGCTGATCCCCGAAAGCGCCGCGCATTCGATCGTGAGCAGCTGCAAGGTCGAGCTGTTCGACGTGGCCAAGATCGTGCGCGAGAGCGGGCGCGCGGGCAGCGTCGCGATTCCGCTGGTGAAGGCGCTGCGCGAAGCCGTGGGCCTCTTCAATGCCGAGGCCGCGCCCTTCGTGCACTTCGGCAGCACCAGCCAGGACGTGATCGACAGCGCGATGGCGCTGGTCACGCGCGAGGCGGTCGCGCTCGTCGAAGCCGATCTCGCCAAGGCCGCCGATGCACTGCTGCGCCTGGCTGTCGCGCACGCCGAAACGCCGATGCTCGCGCGCACGCTGATGCAGCCGGCCTCGGTCACCAGCTTCGGTTTCAAGTGCGCGGGCTGGGCCGCGCCGCTGGTGCGCAGCCGCATCCGCCTGCGCGACGCCGCGAGGCACGCGCTGCAGCTGCAGCTCGGCGGCGCCGTCGGCACGCTGGCGCAGATGAAGGGGCAGGGCGCGGCCGTACGCCAGCGCATGGCCAAGGAACTGGGGCTGGGCGACCCCGGTGCGACATGGCACACGCAGCGCGACGAATGGGTCGCGCTCGGCTGCGAACTGGGCCTTGTCACCGGCAGCCTCGGCAAGATCGCGGTCGACATCGCGCTGCTCGGGCAGTACGAAGTCGGCGAAGTTGCAGAGCCCAGCGAGCCCGGCCGCGGCGGCTCGTCGGCGATGCCGCACAAGCGCAACCCGGTGGCCTCGATGGTCGCCATTGCCGCCGCGCACCGCGCACCGCAGCGCGTGGCCGCACTGCTCGGCGCCATGCCGCAACAGCACGAGCGCGCGCTGGGCGCCTGGCAGGCCGAGCTGGCCGAATGGCCGCAGCTGTTGATGTCGGCGCACGGCAGCGTGCGCGCAATGGCGGGCGCCTTGCCCGGCCTGCAGGTCGACGCCGCGCGCATGCGCGCCAACATCGACCGGCTGCGCGCCGAACTCCCGCGCGACGCGGCCGACGAATGGTTCGACCCCGCGCTCGCCCACAACGCCGGACAGACCGCCCTCGGCGAAGTGAAGGCGCTGCAGGCCCGGCTCAACGACAAGGAACTCCCGCAATGACCGCCCCCGAAACTCCCGCCGAAGGCTACGAAGCCGGCCTCGTCAACCGCCGCCGCGTGCTCGGCGATGCCTGGGTCGACAAGTCGCTCGCCAACCGCAACGGCTTCAACGCCGAGTTCCAGGAACTGATCACGCGCCACGCCTGGAACGACATCTGGGGCCGCCCCGCGCTGGGCGACAAGACGCGCCGCTACATGGTGCTGTCGATGATGCTGGGCATCCATGCGTACGAAGAATTCGCCATGCACGTGCGCGCCGCGCTCGACGGGCCGCCCGAGTCGCGCCTCACGCCCGAGGACATCAAGGAAGTGATCATGATGGCCGCCATCTACTGCGGCGTGCCGGTGGCCAACCATGCCTTCGGCATCGCGGCCGGCATCCTGCGCGAGAAGGGCTTGCTGCCTGCGCTGCCCCAGTGAGCACGCCGGTCGCCAGGCGGACAGGCCGGTTCGACGCCAGCTTCACCTTGCTGCTGCCACTGCTGCTGGCGGCGCAGCCGATGGCCACCGACAGCTACCTGCCGGCGCTGCCGGCCATTGCGAAGGAACTCGGCTCCGCCAGCACCAGCCTCACGCTGTTCGTGCTGGCCTTCGGCTTCGCGCAGCTGCTGTGCGGCCCGCTGGCCGACCGCTTCGGGCGCCGACCGGTGCTGCTGGCGGGGCTCGGCTGCTACGTGCTCGCGGCATTGGGCGGCGCGCTCGCGGGCAGCGTGACGCTGCTTGCGGGCTGGCGCGCGCTGCAGGGCTTCTCGATGGCGGCGATCCTCGTGTGTTCGCGCGCGGCGGTGCGCGACCTGTACGCCGCGCACGAAGGTCCGCATGTGATGGCGCGCGGCCTGACCGGGCTGGGCGTGGTCGGCCTGACGGCGCCGCTGCTCGGCGCGTGGCTGGTGCAGGGCGCGGGCTGGCGCTGGGTGATGGTCGCGATGGCGGTGTATGCCTCGGTGCTGTTCGCGCTGTGCTGGCGCTCGTTCGGCGAAACGCGCAAGCCGCCGGGCGAGGGCGAGTCGTCCGCGCCGCGCGGCAGCACGCGTGCCGTGTTCGCAAGCCGGTCCTTCCGCGCCTGGGCCTCGCTGGCGGCGGCGACGTGGGGCGGGCTGTTCTGCTTCCTGCTGCTGTCGCCGATGGTCTACATCGGCTACCTGGGCTGGTCGCCCGCGTGGTACGGATGGATCCCGGCCGGCGGCTCGCTGGTCTACATCTTCAGCACCACCATGTGCCGCACGCTGCTCCGGCGCTACGGACCGGTGCGCACCGTGCGGCTGGGCGCTTCGCTGAGCCTGGCAGGGGCGCTCGTCCAGGCGCTCGGCTGCTGGCTGATGCCGCTGAGTGCCGTGCCGCTGCTGCTCGGCCATGCCGTGTATTGCCTCGGCCATGGCATCCACCAGCCCTGCGGACAGGCGGGCGCGGTGGGTGATTTGCCGCATCTGGCGGGCCGGGCCGTATCGTGGTCCGGCTTCGGCATGATGATGGTCGCGTTCTGCGTGGGCCAGGCGGCCTCGCATTTCGTCGACGCCGATTTTTCCCATGGCGCCTGGCCGATGGTCGTGCCCATGCTGCTGGCCGGCAGCGTGCTGGTGGCCATCGCGTTCCTCTGGCTGCCGCGTCTTCAACACCCGAAAAAGGAAACCACACCATGACCCGTCTGAATGTCGTCCGCGAAGGCGATGGTCCCATCGTCGTGCTCAGCCATGCGCTCGGCTGCGACCTGAGCATGTGGAACGGCGTGGCCGCCCAGCTCGCGCGCGCCCACACGGTGCTGCGCTACGACCATCGCAACCACGGCGCGTCGGAAGTGGTGCCAGGCGCGCTGCGCGTCGAGACACTGGCGCAGGACGTGGCCGAGCTCATCGAGCGCGAGGCGGGCGGCGAGCCGGTGCACTTCGTCGGCCTATCGATGGGCGGCATGACGGCGCAGGCGCTGGCGGTGCGGCACCCCGAATTGCTGAAGACGGTGGTGATCGCCAATTCGGCCGCGCACTACCCCGATCAGTCCCCCTGGCGCGCGCGCGTCGAGACGGTGGCCGCCAAAGGTGTGGCCGCCATTGCCCCGGGCGCCGTGGCGCGCTGGCTCACGCCGGCCTACGCGGGCACGCCCGAGGGCGCGGCCGCCGCGAAGACGCTGCACGACGTGCTGGTGCGCACCGACGCGCAGGGCTACATCGAGAGCTGCAACGCCGTCGCGGCCATCGATTTCCGCGAGAGCAACCACCGCATGGCGGTGCCCACGCTGGTGATCGGCGGACTGCAGGACGAGGCCACGCCGATGGCGATGTCGCAGGCCATGGCCGGGGCCATTCCGGGCGCGCGCCTCGTCACCATCGACGCCGCGCACCTGAGCGCCGTCGAACGCCCGGTGGAGTTCACGCAGCTGCTGATCGATTTCTGGCGCAGCCTTTGAAGGCCGCCAGCCGGGCCGGGAGCCTAGGTGTATCCCGTATTTCGTGCGAATGATGAACGCATGTGATCGATCATCGATCAATTGGCTTCTGAATTGATTGTGGTGAGGGCCGGGTATTCCTAAAGTCCAGCCATGCACCGCTCCATCGCCACCGTCTCGCTCAGCGGCACGCTCCGCCAGAAGCTCGAAGCCGTCGCCGCCGCCGGCTTCGATGGCATCGAGCTGTTCGAGGCCGACTTCATCAACTTCAAGGGCACGGCGGCAGAGCTGGGCCGCATTGCAGGCGACCTTGGCCTGAGCATCGACCTGTACCAGCCGTTCCGCGATTTCGAGGGCATGCCCGAGCTGCAGTTCCGCCGCAGCCTGGAGCGAGCCGAGCGCAAGTTCGACCTGATGGAAGCCATGGGCGCGCCGACGGTGCTGTGCTGCTCGAACACCTCGCCGCTGTCGGTGAACGACCCGGCGCTTGCCGCCGCGCAACTGCATGAACTGGCCGAGCGCGCCGCGCGCCGCAACCTGCGCGTGGGCTTCGAGGCGCTGGCCTGGGGCCGCCACACCTCGCTGTACGGCCAGGCCTGGGACATCGTGCGGCGCGCCGATCATCCGCACCTGGGCCTGATCCTCGACAGCTTCCACACGCTCTCGCTGAAGGACGACCCGGCCGGCATCGCCGCCATTCCGGGCGACAAGATCTTCTTCCTGCAGATGGCCGATGCGCCGCTGCTGTCGATGGACGTGCTGCAGTGGGCGCGCCACCACCGCTCGTTCCCGGGGCAGGGCGACTTCGACGTGGTCGGCTTCTTCGAGCAGGTGCTGCGCGCGGGCTACACCGGGCCGCTGTCGCTGGAGATCTTCAACGACATCTTCCGCGAGACGCCGAACCGCCGCACCGCGGTGGACGCCATGCGCTCGCTGCTGTACCTCGAAAGCGAAGCGCGCGGGCGGTTGGTTGCCGAAGCCCCGATGCAGCCACTGCAGGTGGAGCTGTTCAACCCGCCGCCGGTGTCCGCGCTGTCGGGCCTGTCGTTCATCGAGTTCGCGGCCGACGAGGCTTCGGCCGCAACGCTGGACACGCTGGTGAAGCAGCTCGGCTTCCGCCGCATCGGCAAGCATCGCTCCAAGGCCGTGACGCTGTACCGCCAGGGCGAGATCAACCTGATCGTCAACGCACAGCCCGATTCGTTCGCGCGCGGCCGCTTCGAGGCGCATGGCACCTCGGTGTGCGCGCTGGGCGTGCGCTGCGGCGACCCGCTCGCGGCCGTGGACCGCGCCACCGCCATGCGTTCGCAGCGGCACGACAGCCCGGTCGGTCCCCACGAACTGCACGTGCCCGCCATCGTCGCGCCGGGCGGCAACCTCATTCACTTCGTGCCCGAGGCGCTGGGTGCCAACGGCCTGTACGAGGCCGACTTCGTCCTGCAGGACGAGGGCGCCGATGCCAACGACGCCGGCCTGCAGCGCATCGACCACGTGGCCCTGGGCCTGGCGGTCGACCAGCTCGACACCTGGGTGCTGTTCACGCGCGCCGTGCTCGGCCTGGAACCCGGCGAGAGCCTGGAGCTGGCCGATCCCTTCGGCCTGATCCGCAGCCGCGGCGTCGCCAACGCGGACCGCAGCGTGCGGCTGGTGCTCAACGTGTCGCTGAGCCAGCGCACCCGCACCGCGCGCACGCTGAGCGTGACCGGCGGTGGCGCGGTGCACCACATCGCGCTGGGCTGCGCGGACATCTTCGACTCGGCCGCGAAACTGCGCGCCAACGGCACGCGCTTCGTGCCCATCTCCGACAACTACTACGACGACCTGGCTACGCGCATCGACATCGCGCCCGAACTGCTGGCGCGCATGCGCGAAGCGGGCGTGCTGTTCGACCGTTCGCCGGCCGGCGACTACTTGCACATCTACACCGAGAACATCGAAGGCGGACTGTTCTTCGAACTGGCACAGCGCACCGCAGGCTACGACGCCTACGGCGCGCTCAACGCACCCGCGCGCATGGCATCGCAGGCGCAGGAATAGATTTTTTTCGTCAACCCGGAGACAAACCATGGCAACCACCACGGCCCACGAGCCGAAAGGCAAGCACCAGTCGAAGAAGGCCACCGCGAGCGGCTGGATCGGCTCGGCGCTGGAGTACTACGACTTCTTCATCTACGCCACCGCGGCGGCGCTGATCTTTCCGCAGATCTTCTTTCCGAAGGGCGATCCGCAGATCGCGATCATCGCGTCGCTCGCGACGTACGGCGTGGGCTACGTCGCACGACCGATCGGCGCAGTGCTGCTGGGCCACTGGGGCGACACGCACGGCCGCAAGAACGTGCTCATCCTGTGCATGTTCCTGATGGGCCTTTCCACCGTTGCCGTCGGCCTGCTGCCGACATATGACCAGGTCGGCCTGTGGGCGCCCGCGCTGCTGGTGATGCTGCGCCTGATCCAGGGCTTCGCGGTGGCCGGCGAGATTTCCGGCGCGAGTTCGATGATCCTGGAGCACGCGCCATTCGGGCGTCGCGGCTTCTTCGCGAGCTTCACGCTGCAGGGCGTGCAGGCCGGCCAGATCATGGCGGCCGCGGTGTTCCTGCCGCTCGCGCACTACATGGACAAGGACGCCTTCAACTCCTGGGGCTGGCGCATTCCGTTCCTGCTGAGCTTCATCGTCATCGTGGCCGGCTACATCATCCGCAAGGAAGTGGACGAGACACCCGCCTTCGCCGAAGTCGACAAGAGCGCGGCTGTGCCGAAGGCGCCGGTGATCCAGGCCGTGACCGAAAGCTGGCCCGACATGCTGCGCGTGCTGCTGTGCTCCCTGATGAACGTGATCCCGGTGGTCGCGACCATCTTCGGCGCCGCCTACGCGGTGCAGCCCGGCTACGGCATCAACTTCGAGAAAGACATCTACCTCTGGATTCCGGTGATGGGCAACATCGTGGCCGTGATCGTGATCCCGTACGTCGGCACCTTGTCGGACAAGATCGGCCGCCGCCTGCCGATCGCCATCGGTGCCATCGGTTCGGGCCTGCTGTCGTTCGGCTACCTGTACGCCATCAGCATCCACAACGTGCCGCTGGCCATCGTGATGTCGCTCCTGATGTGGGGCGTGGTCTACCAGGGCTACAACGCCGTGTTCCCGAGCTTCTACCCGGAGATGTTCCCCACGCGCACCCGCGTCTCGGGCATGGCGATCTCGCAGAACATCGGTACCGCGATCACCGCGCTGCTGCCGGCGCTGTTCGTGGCGGTCGCACCCCCCGGCGCCACCAACATCCCGCTGACCGTCGGAGCCATCACGCTGGCGATCTGCGCCATCGCCGCGGTTTCGGCCTGGACTGCCCGCGAAACCTACCGCGTGCACATGAACGATCTGGGCAAGCCCGACGCGATCCCGGTCGACAAGGCCGAGTACGACCTCCTGCGCGAGAAGACGCTGGCGGAAGCGCGCATGGCCAAGGCCGCGGCCTGAAGACCTTTCGCATGCCAAGGGTTGTGGCGCCATGAAGAATGGCGCCATGACTACCTCTTCTTCCCACCTCAAGATCGACTTCGTCTCCGATGTGTCCTGTCCCTGGTGCGCCGTCGGCCTGAGCTCGCTCGAGGCGGCGCTCAGGAACGTGGCGCCCGGGGTCACCGCGGAACTGCACTTCCAGCCCTTCGAGTTGAACCCGCAGATGCCGCCCGAAGGCCAGGACACCTTTGAGCACCTGAACCAGAAGTACGGCTCCACGCGCGAGCAACAAGCCCAGTCGCGCGAGATGATCCGCCAGCGCGGCGCTGCCGTCGGATTCGAGTTCAGCCCCGGAGGCCGGCCGCGCGTCTACAACACCTTCAACGCGCACCGGCTGCTGCACTGGGCCGAGCTCGAGAGCCCGGCACGGCAAGCGGCACTCAAGAAGCTGCTGCTGAAGGCCTACTTCACCGACAGCCAGAACCCGTCGGACCCCGAAGTGCTGGTGCGCGCGGCGACCGAAGCGGGGCTCGACCCGGTGCGTGCGCGCCAGATCCTGGACAGCGACGAATTCGCGCAGGAAACGCGCGAACGCGAGCGCATGTACACCGACGCCGGCATCCACTCGGTGCCCGCGATCATCATCAACGACCAGCACCTCATTTCGGGCGGCCAACCCGTCGAGGTGTTCGAGCGCGCGCTGCGGCAGATTGCCGGCGCTGCGCCGCCGAGCGTGTCGGTAGCCTGACTTAGCTGACGCTTAGGCGCCTCCTGGCGCAGCGCTGCGAAGGTAAAGAGCGTCAACGCGCAGCGGGGCGCAGTGGTTGAGAGGAGCATCCTCTTCACGCTCACGCCCAGGAGTCCCGATGAATAAGAAAAGCCTACTCGGCGCCTGTGTGGTGGCGCTGCTCGCGGCCTGCGCGAGCGCGCCGGGAGACCATCGGCCACTGGTATCGGTATCGCTGCCCTCCGCTCCGGTGAACGAAGCCACGCGCCTGCGCTGGCTCGACCGCGTGAGCTGGGGCGCCAACGCGAGCAGCGACGCACGGCTGGCGAAGCGCGGCCTGTCGCTGTGGATGCGCGACCAGCTCAACCCGCGGCCCGCGCCGCTGCCGCCGACCGCGCAGGCGCAGATCGATGCGATGGCCATCTCGCGCACGCCGCTCGACCAGCTCGTCTCCGAACTCGACGCGCAGCGCAAGGCCGCCGACGCGCTACCCGACGAAGAGCAGAAGAAGGCCGCGCGGCAGGCTTACCAGCAGCAACTCAACCAGCTCGCTCGCGAGGCGCAGCAGCGCTTCGTGCTGCGCGCGCTGTACTCGCCCAACCAGCTGCAGGAGCAGATGACGTGGTTCTGGATGAATCACTTCAACGTCAACCTGCGCAAGGACAACATCCGTGCGATGGTGGGCGACTACGAAGAGAACGCCATCCGCCCGCACGCGCTCGGCAAGTTCCGCGACCTGCTCGGCGCCACGCTGCACCACCCCGCGATGCTGCGCTACCTCGACAACGCGCAGAACGGCGCCAACCGCATCAACGAGAACTACGCGCGCGAGCTGATGGAGCTGCATACGCTGGGCGTGGGGGGCGGCTATTCGCAGGCCGACGTGCAAGAGCTGGCGCGCGTGCTCACCGGCGTGGGCGTGAGCTACCAGCCGCTCGATGCGCCACCGCCCAATGTGCGGCCGGCCGTGCGTGCCGACTACGTGCGCAAGGGCCTGTTCGAGTTCAACCCGAACCGGCACGACTACGGGCCGAAGACGCTGCTGGGCCAACCCATCCAGAGCCGTGGATTGGCCGAGGCCGACGAGGCGCTCGACCGCCTCGCGCGCGCGCCGGCCACCGCGCGCTTCATCTCGCGCAAGCTCGCCGTGTACTTCGTGTCGGACGATCCACCGCCCGCGCTGGTCGACCGCATGGCCGCGGCCTTCACGCGCAGCGACGGCGACATCGCCATCACACTGAAGTCGCTGTTCGAATCGCCCGAGTTCTCTGCATCGCTGGGCCGCAAGTTCCGCGACCCGGTGCACTACGTGATGGCCGGCGTGCGGCTCGCATACGACGACCGTGTCGCGTCGGACGTGAACCCCGTGCTCAACTGGATCAACCGCATGGGCGAGCAGCTGTACGGCCACGAGACGCCCGATGGCTATCCGCTCAATGAAGCCGCATGGGCCAGTGCGGGGCAGATGAACACGCGCTTCGAGATCGCGCGTGCCATCGGTGCGAACGGCGCGGTGCTGTTCCGCACGGACGACAAGGCGCCGCTGGAGAAGCCCGCCTTTCCGCCGCTGGCCGAATCGCCAGCGGTTCGCGCGATGCAGGGCGGCCTGAGTGCGGATACGCGCGAGGCGCTGGCGCAGGCGAAGAATCCGCAGGAATGGAATACCTTCCTGCTGGCGTCGCCCGAGCTGATGCGCCGCTGAACGGATTTTGGTTTTTCTTCCTCCCCCGCTGGGGGAGGGCAGGGGCGGGGGCAAGCGGCGCTGGTTCCGCTTCGGTGTTTGATCGAGTGCCGCTTGCCCCCATCCCAACCTTCCCCCAGAGGGGGAAGGAGCAAGGCAAAAGAAAGGACAACCGTCATGCAACGTCGAGAACTCTTGAAGCTCATCGCCGCCGCCCCGTTCGCAGGCGCCGCCGGCCAGCTGATGGCCGCGCCCGCCGCCGAAGGCACCAAGCTGCTGGTCGTGTTCCTTCGCGGCGCGTACGACTGCAGCAACCTGCTCGTGCCGACCAGCAGCGACTTCTACTACGCCTCGCGGCCCAACATCGCCATCGCGCGTCCCGGCACACCCAACGGCGCGCTGCCGATCGACGGCAACTGGGGCCTGCACCCGGCGCTCGCGCAAACCGTGATGCCACTGTTCCAGCAGAAGCAGGCGTCCTTCATCGCCTTCGCCGGCACCGACGACCTCACGCGCAGCCACTTCGAGACGCAGGACTCCATCGAACTCGGCCAGGCGCTCGACAAGCGCCGCGACTACCGCTCGGGCTTTCTCAACCGGCTGGCCGGCGTGCTCGGCGCGGGGCCCGCCACCGACGTGTCGCCCATCGCCTTCACCGACCAGCTACCGATCTCGCTTCGCGGCAACGCCAAGGCCGCCAACATGGCGCTTGCGGGCAATGCGCGCTCGGCCCTCGACGCGCGGCAGAGCCAGGTCATCGCGGCCATGTACCGCAACACCGCACTCGCGCAGCCCGTGGCCGAGGGCTTCCAGGTGCGCGATGAAGTCATGCGCGCCGTGCAGGCCGAGATGGACGCGGCCAGCCGCAACGCCATGAGCGCCAAGGGCTTCGAGCTGGTCGCGCGCCGCATGGCGCTGCTGATGCGCGACCGCTTCGACCTGGGCTTCGTCGACGTCGGCGGCTGGGACACGCACGTGGGGCAGGGCGGTGCCACCGGCTACCTTGCCAACCGTTTTGAAGAACTGGGCCGCGGCGTGGCCGGCTTCGCGCAGGAGATGGGCGAGGATGCATGGCGCCAGACCGTCGTCGTCGTCATCAGCGAGTTCGGCCGCACCTTCCGCGAGAACGGCAACCGCGGCACCGACCACGGGCACGGCACCGTGTACTGGGTGCTCGGCGGCGGGCTGTCGGCACAGGCGGGCGGGCGCGTCGTGGGCGAGCAGCAGGCGCTGACGCAGGCGACGCTGTTCGAGAACCGGGACTATCCCGTGCTCAATGAATACCGGGCGGTGTTCGGCGGATTGTTCAGGCGGATGTATGGCTTGTCGCCGGCGCAGCTTGCGAAGGTGTTCGACGGGGTGGCGCCGAAGGATCTGCAGCTGGTCTGACGGGCGGATCGGCCATGGGGCCTTCGAGTGGACAATCGAGGAAGCTCCATTCGAAACCACAGCCACGACCACCATGCCCCGCCTCGACGACCCCCTCCACGACGCCGAAGTCGGCTCCCGCGACAGCACGCTCGACACCACGCGCATCGACGACGTGCGCATCGGCGCCGTCCGTCCGCTCATCACCCCCGCGCTGCTGCAGGAACGCGTGCCCGTGCGCGACAACACGCTGGCGCTGGTCGAGCGCAGCCGCGCGGAAATTGCCGACGTGCTGCACGGCCGCGACGACCGGCTGGTGGTCGTGGTCGGCCCCTGCTCCATCCATGACCACGACCAGGCCATCGAATACGCACAGCGCCTGAAGATCGTCTCCGATTCGCTGCAGGACGACCTGCTCATCGTGATGCGTGCCTACTTCGAGAAGCCGCGCACCACCGTGGGCTGGAAGGGCTACATCAACGACCCGCACCTGGACGGCAGCTTCGCGATCAACGAAGGGCTGGAGCGCGCGCGGCGCCTGCTGCTCGAACTGACCACCCTGGGCCTGCCGACCGGCACCGAGTTCCTCGACCTGCTGAGCCCGCAGTTCATTGCCGACCTGATCGCCTGGGGTGCCATCGGCGCCCGCACCACCGAGAGCCAGAGCCACCGGCAGCTGGCGTCGGGCCTGAGCTGCCCGGTCGGCTTCAAGAACGGCACCGACGGCAGCGTCAAGGTTGCGGCCGACGCCATCCTCGCGGCCCGCGCGCCGCATGCCTTCATGGGCATGACCAAGATGGGCATGGCGGCGATCTTCGAGACCCGCGGCAACGACGACTGCCACGTGATCCTGCGCGGCGGCAAGGCCCCCAACTATTCGGCCGCGGATGTCGCGGCCAGCTGCGAGGCGCTGCTGGCGAATGGCCTGCGGCCGCAGGTGATGATCGATGTCTCGCACGGCAACAGCAGCAAGCAGCACCAGCGGCAGATCGTGGTCGCCGAAGACGTGGCGGCGCAGATCGCGGCGGGCGAGCGGCGCATCACGGGCATCATGATCGAGAGCCATCTGGAGGAAGGACGGCAGGACCTGAAGCCTGGGGTTGCGCTGAAGCATGGGGTTTCGATTACCGATGCCTGCATTGGGTTTGCGCAGACGGTGCCGGTGCTCGAGGGGCTGGCTTCGGCGGTGAAGGCGCGGCGGCGGGTGTCGAAGGGGTGAGGCTGGAGGGGGCCTGCTTGCTTGCGGGTGCTCGCGCGACCTGGGCGTGTCGGGCAGCTTCAGACTGGTCTGCGATGTTCGCCCAGCCGCCGCCGCAGCGAATGGCGGCGATCAACGCAGCCGGACATCCAGGTTGGCAATGATCGGCCGGCCGCTCCTCCTCCTCCTCCTCCTGGTTCGGCCGCTCTGCGTGCGGTGCCGACGCCTACCGCAGAAAGCTGGCAAGAAAGCGGCTGGCACGCCCAGTTGCATGAGTAACAGTCAACAGGTTGCGCGCTCTCGACGTGGCAACGTAGAAGAGATTTCTTTCGTCTGGGCTATTGCCATCAAAACTGCCTGCGTTTACGCCTGGAACAATGACGTGATCGAACTCAAGGCCTTTGGAAGACTCGATGGTGGAGAGAACAATTCGACTCTCTTTCTGGCTTCTTGCCTTTGCGGCGTGGTCATACTGAAGTAACGCGTCCAGCAGTGAATTAATAGAGGCATATCTCTTCGCCACATTGAGAAGACCGGCAATAGAGGACTCGACTTCTTCGACGTCCGAACTCCGCACGAAGACGCGCCGAGTCAGCTCGTTCACTCCAAGAGCTGCAGTAATCTTGGGAAAATCAGCAATGCTGTTGTTGCTAGCCAATGCCATTGCCCCAAGGATTCGCTCCGACACGCTGTGCTCCGTCTCTCGAAGCAATCGTGGCAGTACGAACGATCGGAAGTTCTCCTCGCTCGCGCTGTCAACGACTTGTTCGGTCTCAACTGCGTCTCCTTCGCCCGGCAGCGTTCCCCCTACGAACTGCCACGTCGCCCGCTTTGCAGCCAGCAGCGTCTCGGTACCAAACTTGGCTTGCAGGTCGACCGCGACGGCGAGCAGCATTCGAATGAAGAGAACTTCTGGGCGTTCAAGGAAGCTCCTGAAGCCGACTGTCTCATAGGGCAGGCTTTTGACAATCAAGAAGTGCTCCAATTCCACAGCGTTTCCGGGGTGTCGGAGCAAGACTGCAAGATCCTGGAGGTCAGAGTCTTCATCGAGCCCTCGTCGACTCCTCGCTGCGTCTTCGACAACGTGAAGGACCTCTTCTGCCGTGTTGGCTACCTTTACCTCGACTGCCGACTTCCGATCCTTGTTAGCGGTATAGGCCTTGCTCGCGAAACTGCCGAGCGGCCGCGCCAACGATTCGCCAAAGCGATGAGTCAACGTGAGCGGCAAGCGCTTAGGCTCACTGATCTCGATGCCAAATCCGTCCTTCATGAAGTAGGAGTCGGCGCCATCCCTTGCATGGATTACTTGGTCTCGATCTCCTACGCCAAGGAACGTACAGCCATCGTTGACCTCTAGCAGCTTTTTCAGAACGGTGAAGATGGCCCAGTTGCAGTCGTGCATTTCGTCAAATACCACGGCCTCCGCGCCAACCCATAGCGGGTGGCTTTCCCACGAAAACGGTGGATCGTCCGAGATCAGCAATCGAGCCAAGTCATAGGTGGCATCGCCCTGGTATCGGAATCTTGCCTGCTCACCTTCTCCGTCCAGAAAAGCTATCCGCTCCCGCTCGTATTCCCTGAGTACAGAAAGGGTCGTGAAGCTGAATCCCAGGTCGGATGCACTTTGAGGCGTTAAGGAAAAGTACTCGCCAGCGCGTTGGATAGCCATGGACCCTTTGATCTGACCGAACTCCTCGAGAAGCCCTTCGACCGCCAGTCCCCCCTCGCCGTGCAAGGAGAATTCTCCTGGGAATCGAGCTTCGGCCCGCTCTCTGGCGGTTGCAATTGCGTCAATGACCGCTTCTCTAATGTCCTCGGGCCTCTTGTCACGTCGGACCCTGATTCCCTCGAGTCGCTCAAGCCTTTTAGCGCAGAAATCTTCGACTGTGCCTACGCGCAACTGCCGTACGATCTCCCTGGGCAGGTCGATGCGCGTAAAGGCCGCCTCGAACGCCTTCACGCCTGGCTCCGTGAAGCTCAAGGACAGAATCTTCTTGGGATTCGCACCTCGTTCAATAAGGCCCGCAATCGTAAAAGCCGCAGTTGTCGTCTTCGCGGCGCCCGCATTGGCCTCAACGATGATCCGGTCGCTTTTACAGGCGCGGATGTCCTTTTGCTCGTCCGTCCATTTCAAAGGCACGCGGCTTGAAGTCATGAATTCCCTGTCCTTCCTTTCGAACAAGAATGGCGAGAGGCCTGTTTAACTTGGCAGCACTCTCTTGTGTGATCCAGGTCTGATTCCAAGCCTTCGTCAGCTACCACTACGAATTCCAGCATCCTAGGTGCGAACTCGGCCAGCTGCCATCGATGAACTGCGCGATGAAGACGCTGGCGTACGGGGATTCTGCTGCAACTTCTCGTATTTCGCGCTGGGCTTTGTCGCGCCAAGCAATGCCGCTTGTTCGTGCTTCCGCTACCCTGCGCGCCGCCTGACAGCTTGTGCCCCCTCCACGCGGCGCGCAGAATCACGGCCCCGCGTTGGAGGAATTGACCATGACGATTCCGTACTTTGTCCTGACGCCTGACCGGCGTGAAGTCCCTCTGAACGTGCTCGGCACGCAGGTGACGGTGCTGGCGTCGAATGCGACGACGCAGAGCTATGGCATCACTTTCCAACGGGGTGACGAAGGCACGGGGCCACCGCCGCACAGCCACGACTGGGACGAAGCCTTCTACGTCCTCGGAGGCGAGGTCGAGTTTCTCTGCGACGGCCGCGCGCACATGTGCCAGCCCGGCACGCTCGTCCATGTACCGCGTGGAACGGTGCATGGCTTTCACTACGGCAAGGGCGGCGGGCAGATGCTCGAGATCACGGGGGAGGGCGCCTTGGCCGCCCAGATGTTCACCGCGATCGATCGCGAGATTCCGGTGGGGCCGCCTGATATTCCGAAGCTGCTGGAGGTGCTCGAGCGGAATGGGATTGCCGTCGCAGCCTGACCGGGAGGCGGCCGTAGCCGGGCGGTCGCTTGCCGAGGCCAGACTGTGCCGCAGTGCGCATGGCATACGAATGTTGTATGATGTGCATCATGCGAAATACCAGGCCCAATACCCGAGCTGCCGCCAAGGATGCAACGCATGAGCGCATCGTGTCCGTGGCAGCCCGCGCGATCCGTCGCAGCGGCTACGACGGGACCGGGGTCTCGGACATCATGAAGGAGGCCGGCCTGACGCACGGGGCCTTCTATGCCCACTTCGCATCGCGTGAGACCATGCTGGCCGAAGCGGCGGGGAGGGCGTGCGCAGAGTCCGCCGCCGCCGCGGCCGACGTCGTGGCCAGCGTGCCCCCCGGCACTGCGCTCGCATCCATGCTGAGCGCCTATCTCTCCAGGGAGCATCAGGAGAACGCCGACATAGGTTGCCCCCTGGCCGCGCTGGGTTCCGAGACCTCGCGGCAGGCTCCCGAAGTGCGCCGTGTAGCGACCCGGCACATCAAGGAAATGATCGACCTCGTCGCCCGCCAGTTGCCGGACTGGGGACAGCCCGGAGCCCACGAACGGGCCCTCGTGACCCTCTCCACCATGGTGGGCGCCTTGCTGCTCGCGCGTGCTGTCGACGAGCCTGCGCTGTCTGACAGCCTGCGCGAGGCCGCGCTCAAGCACCTGACCTCCGTCGGCAACTGAATCCGTTGATGGATGGATGCCGCCCTTTCGTTTGCCTTTAAATATGATGATCATCATTCCAAATGAAGTGTTTATTGACGGAGAAACAAGGAAGGCCATGAAAGCATTTGTGTTGGAGCGCTACGGGAAAAAGAGCGCGTTGCGGTCGGCGGAAATGCCGACCCTCGAACTGCGCGATGACGAAGTCCTGGTCGAGGTTCATGCCGCCGGCGTGAACCTGCTGGACGCCAAGATCAGGGACGGAGAGTTCAAGCTCATCCTGCCCTACCGCCTGCCGCTCGTCCTGGGCCACGACGTGGCTGGCGTCGTGGTCGAGGTGGGCCGGCGCGTGCAGCAGTTCAGGCCCGGCGACGAGGTGTATGCGCGGGCGGATGACTTCCGGATCGGCACCTTCGCCGAATTCGTTGCGGTCAAGGAGGCATCGATTGCGCTCCGGCCCAAGGGTCTCACGATGGTCGAAGCCGCCTCCATCCCCCTGGTGGGCCTGACGGCATGGCAGGCGCTGGTCGAGAAGGCCGAGCTGAAGAAGGGGCAGAAGGTCTTCATTCAGGCGGGCTCCGGCGGCGTGGGCACTTTCGCCATCCAGTTGGCCAAGCATCTGGGCGCAACCGTCGCCACGACGACGAGCGCAGGCAACGTCGCGCTTGTGAAGAGCCTGGGCGCAGACGTGGTCATCGACTACAGGACGCAGGACTTCGAGGATGTCCTGCGCGACTACGACGTGGTCCTGAACAGCCAGGATGGCAAGACGCTCGAGAAGTCGCTTCGCGTGCTCAAGCCCGGCGGAAGGCTCATCTCCATCTCCGGACCGCCGGACCCCGAATTCGGCAAGGAAATCTCGGCACCCGGGTTCGTGAAGCTGGTCATGCGGCTGCTGAGCTCGGGCATCAGGCGAAGGGCGAAACGCCGAGGCATTGGCTATTCGTTCCTCTTCATGAGGGCGAATGGAGGCCAACTGCGCGAGATCACCCGGCTCATCGAGGCCGGGGCCATCCGGCCCGTGATGGACCGGGTCTTTCCTTTCGAGGCGACCAACGAGGCCCTGGCCTATGTCGAGTCTGGCCGCGCGAAGGGCAAGGTCGTCATCAAAGTCAAGTGAACCCGATTCCCAACCAGCTCATTTTTTGGAGTCTCCCATGAAGATCGAAAACGCTGTCGTCCTCGTCACCGGAGCCAATCGCGGCATTGGCCTGGCCTTTGCACGCGAGTTGCTCGCCCGTGGCGCCCGCAAGGTCTACGCTGGTGCGCGCGACCCCGTCACCATCACGCAAGCCGGTGTCCAGCCCCTGCGGCTCGACGTCAACAAGCCGGAAGACGTCGCAGCCGCCGCGGAGCTGGCCTCGGACGTGACGCTCGTGATCAACAACGCCGGCATTGCACAGCCTGGCGGCTTTCTCGCAGCCGACAGCGAAGAGGTGGCACGACGCATCTTCGAGACCAACTTCTTCGCCGTGCTGCGCATGAGCAAGGCCTTTGCGCCGATCCTCAGGGCCAACGGCGGTGGCGCATTGCTCAACGTGTTGTCGGTCGCCTCGTGGGTGAACGGCGGCGAACTGGGCGCCTATTCGGCCAGCAAGTCCGCGGCCTGGTCGCTTACCAATGCACTGCGCAACGAACTGGCGGCACAGAAGACGCAGGTGCTGGGGCTGCACATGGCCTACGTCGATACCGATCTGACACGCGGGTTCGAGGTGCCGAAGTCCAGCCCGGAGGAAATCGTCAAGCGCGCGCTCGACGGACTTGAATCGGGTCTCGACGAAGTGCTGGCCGATGAACTCACCCTGCAAGTCAAGCGCGGGATGACGGCGGACAGACCCAGCTACCTGCCGCAGGCCTCCTGAGGTGTTTCGGTTGCACGCCGACTTCCTGAGCAAGGCGCTTGCGTTCCTTGCACGATGACCGGCGGCGGACTGCCTGCCGTGCACAATCTGCCCCAGCATGCGAATCCACGAACTGAAACGCCGACTGCGCGAAGCCGGAGCCGGCCCCAGCCACGAACAACGCATCCTGCGGCTTTGGTCCCATGCGCTGCCCCGGGACAGCGGCAGGCGCCTGCCGGGGACCTTCTTCCCGTCGTCGTTGCTGGCTGCCTTGCCGTCCATCGAAGCTGAGCTTGCTGGGCTGGCGCGCATCCATGCGGTGCATCCCGGTGCCGATGGTTCAGAGCGGCTGCTCGTGGCCCTCGCGGACGGCCAGACCGTGGAGAGCGTGCTTCTGCCCCGCGATGGCCTGTGCGTCTCCTCGCAGGTCGGATGCGCCGTCGGGTGCCAGTTCTGCATGACCGGCCGCGAAGGCTTGCTGCGCCAGGTGGGAAGCGCCGAGATCATTGCCCAGGTCGCCCTCGCGCGCATGCGGCGGCCGGTGCGCAAGGTGGTGTTCATGGGCATGGGTGAACCGGCCCACAACCTGGACAACGTGATGGAGGCGATCGACCTGCTCGGCACGGTGGGCAACGTTGGCCACAAGAACCTGGTGTTCTCGACCGTGGGCGATCCACGCGCGTTCGAGAGGCTGCACCAGGAACGCGTGAAGCCTGCGCTGGCGCTCTCGTTGCACACGACCAAGGCCGAACTGCGCCGCAAGCTCCTGCCGCGCGCGCCGAACATGACGCCCGAGGAACTGGTCGCCGCGGGCGAGCGCTATGCGCGGGCCACCGGCTACCCGATCCAGTACCAATGGACGCTGCTGGAAGGCGTCAACGACGGGCAGGATGAGATCGAAGGCATCGTCCAGCTGCTCTCCGGCAAGTACGGCGTGCTGAACATGATTCCCTTCAACGCAGTCGACGGCGTGGCGTTCAGCCGCCCGTCGTGGGAGCACTGCGAACAGATGGCGCGCACGCTGCACGAACGGGGCATCCTGACGAAGCTGCGCAATTCAGCCGGCCAGGATGTCGACGGCGGATGCGGCCAGTTGAGGGCGCGCGCAGCCGAAGTGCAGGTGCTGTTTCGAAAGACCGAAGACCGGCGTTAGGTCGACCCGCCCGCGTCCGGGTGCTGCAGCTTCACCGAGATCCCGTAAAGAGCCAGCATGCCGAGCACATGCCCGATGGCGACGCCTGGCTCGCCTGATTCGATCCGTGCGATGGTCTGGACGTGAACGCCCAGGCGTGCGGCAGCGGCGGCCTGGCCCTCGCCGGCACTGGTGCGCGCCAGCTTGGCGGCGGCGCCCAGCTCCTTGATCGCCAGAATGGCGTCGCCCCCGATGTCTGCGGAAATTCGTTTGCCTTTGGCCATTTCCGCATTGTCACCGCAGAGAATCCCCGCATGCCCCACGCCGTTTCCCTCCTTCGCGCCGCGCGCCTGGCGCGAAGCGCCAAACCCTTTCTGGCCCGCGGGGGCTTCAAGCGCGAGCGCTGCGCCGGCTGCCGGCTGGTGCCCAGCCACTGCATGTGCGCAGTGCGCCCGTCGGTGGCAACACGCGCTGGGGTGTGCCTGCTCATGGCCGACATCGAGCCGCTCAAGCCGACCAACACGGGTTGGCTGATTGCCGACGTGGTGGCCGATACCTTCGCCTTCGGCTGGATGCGCACCGACACCGACCCCGCGCTGCTGGCCTTGCTGAACGACCCGCAGTGGCAACCGTACGTGGTGTTCCCGGGGCAGTACGCGGCGCCCGAGCGGGTGGTCGCCAGTGTTTCGTCGCCCGACCCAACCCGTGCCGGCACTGCCAAACGCCCGCTCTTCATCCTGTTCGACGGGACCTGGTCCGAGGCGCGCAAGATGTTCAGCAGGAGCCCTTACCTCGACCTGCTGCCCGTGCTGAGCCTGCAGCCGGAGCGGACCACGCAATACAAGCTGCGCCGCTCCGGCCGCGACGACCATTTCTGCACGAGCGAGGTGGCCGCGCTGTGCATGAACCTGGCAGGTGAACACGCCGCCGAGCAAACGCTGGAGGCCTATCTCGCGGTCTTCACGCACCACTACCTGAGTGCGAAGAAGCAGCAGCCCATTGCATGGGATGGGGCTGCGCATCAGCGGCTGCGCGAACTGTCCGCTCTCCCGCTTTCATGAACCGCGCCGGCCGCTGATGGGCGCATGCAGCGCCATCAGCCCGGCCACCCAGTCGATGAACACGCGCAGCTTGGCGCTGACGTGCCGGTTCGGCGGAAACGCGATGTACAGCGGCATCGGGTCGAGCTGCCAGCCCTCGAACAGAGGTACCAGTTCCCCGTTCGCCACGTGCGCCTTGGCCAAGTAGTCGGGTAGCCAAAGGATGCCGAGTCCGGCCAGACCAGCCGCGAGGTAGGCATTGCCGTCGTCGACCGACAGCACGTAGCGGCCCTGCACCCCGATGTGCTCGCCATCGCGGCGCATGGTGTACGGAAAAGTCTTGCCGTTGCGCGACCACAGGAAGCCCACGATGCGGTGATGCGTGTCTTCCAGGTCCTGAGGGTGCGAGGGCGTGCCGGCGAGTTCCAGGTAGCTCGGCGCCGCATACACGCCGAGCTGCAGATCGCCCACGCGGCGTGCCATGAGCGACTGGTCGGTGAGTTCGCCGCCGCGCACCACGCAGTCCACGTTCTCGCCGATCAGGTCCACCATGCGATCGCTCACGCCCATGTCGAGCTGGATGTCGGGGTAGCGCGCGTGGAACGCCGGCAGCGCCGGCACCAGGATCGTGCGCGCCAGCGGGCTGGGCACGTCAACGCGCAGCCGGCCCCTGGGCGATGCCGAGGCGCCCGAGAGGCTGGTCTCGGCATCGTCCATGTCGGCCAGCAGGCGCACCACGCGCTCGTAGTAGGCCGCGCCGTCGGCAGTGACGTTGACCTTGCGCGTCGTGCGGTTGAGCAGCTTCACGCGCAGCCTCGCTTCGAGCTGCTGCACCAGCTGCGTCACGCTGGTCTTGCTCATGTGAAGCGTCTCGGCCGCCTTGGTGAAGCTGCCTGCTTCCACCACGCGGGCGAAAGCCTGCATTGCATCGAAACGGTCCATGGTGCTGCTCCTGCGGATGCGCAGATTGTTTGGGTTCTGCAAACAGTGATTGTTGGCCTTGCCCATTTATCCGGGAGGCGCGGCTCCCTAAAGTCCCTTCATCGTTATTTCTTCGGGAAGGCCATCCATCCATGACTCAGCGCGACGTCGTTTTTCCACCCGGGCGCCAGGCGCTCTACGAAAAGAATCGCTACTCGCCGGCGATCCGGTCCAACGGCTTCCTGTTCGTGTCGGGGCAGGTCGGCAGCCGCCCCGATGGCTCGCCGGAGCCCGATCTGGAGGCGCAGGTCCGGCTGGCGTTCGAGAACCTGAATGCGATCCTTGCGGCGGCGAACTGCACGTTCGACGACGTGGTCGACGTCACGGTGTTCATCGTCGATCCGGAGTCGAATTTCGAGACGGTCTGGAAGGTGGTGCCGGAGTACTGGGGCGGAGCGCCGCACCCGACGCTGACGGGGATCGGGGTGACGTGGCTCTACGGATTCCAGTTCGAGATCAAGGTGATTGCGAGGCTGCCGGAGAACAATGAGGGCTGAGCCCTGCGCTCGCCACGGGCCGCCCGGCCGCCTGCATGGGAGCGATCTCAGCGGATGGGCTTATGGTGACCTGCGCGGAGCTGGTTTGCGCGCTGGCCTTTCAGGTAGCCGGTCACGAGGCGCGCACCCTCGTCGATGAGCGCTTCCATCCGATCGTCGGTCAGAACCTTGGAGTGGTGCAGCACCGCGTTGTGCGTCAACGCCTCGATCGTGGTGACACATACAAACGATGCGAGCTCCAGGTCGTCAACGCCGAGTTCGTCCCGGGCTCCTTCTAGATAGGTACTGAACAGGCTGAAATTTTCACGACTGAAGGTTTCCAGCTTCTCCAGCTTTCCCACGCGCGGGATCTGTTCGGCGAGCACCCGATGCAGCTGGGGATCGAGACGGTGCGCCTCTACCGCGACAGCGACGAACCTGCGCATCGCCTGGTCCAGCGGCTGGCTCGAGACCTCGCTCAGCTCGCTGCGCACCATCTGCATGATCTGCTGCTGGTGGCGCTCGATCACGGCGGCGACGAGTGCCTCCTTGCTGGGGAAATATTGATAGAGCGAGCCGATGCTCACCCCCGCAACCTCCGCGATGCGGTTGGTGCTGGCCTTGTCGAAACCATCCTTGACCAGAATGCGAGCAGTTGCCTCGATCAGGTTGTCCACGGTCGCGCGCGATCGCTCCTGAATGGCGGTTTTCCTGGGCCGGATGACTGGTTTTCTCGTCATTTTCAGATGCCATCAATGCGAGTATGAAAAGCGAATGATCGCTCATATTCTGAGTGGGCGCGGACAGGCAGCGCAACTTCCTGCATGTAAGACCCGTGGCGCGCAAACCCCTCAGGAGACCATGACATGGACGACACACTGCATCACCTCTTCAGATACAAGGCTTGGGCAAACGATCAGCTGTTGACCGCGCTGGCCCGGCTTGGCGACAGCTCCTCGATCACCGCTTTGGCCATCAAGGCCTTGAGCCACACCTATGTGGTCGACCGGATATTCGCCGCCCACATCAGGCGGGAAGCTCACGGGTACGCATCGGCCAACTTGAGCGAGATGCCAACGCTGGAAGATCTGTCCACCGATCTCCGGAGAAGCGATCAGGAATACATCGACTATGTGTCGACGCTCGATCTCGACCAACTGGCCGAACGAATCGACTTCGCGTTCACCGACGGCGCACAGGGGCGCATGTCCCGCGAGGAGATGCTCATGCATGTTGTCACGCACGGAGCAGGCCATCGTGGACAGGTGAGCGCGGTGATGCTGCTCAATTCGGTTCCACCGGCCAGGGATGGCTTCACGACGTACCTGCACGAGGCCCAGGCGTCGACGAGAGGGCGGGTCGCCGCTCGAGCGTAGTCGGGTTGCTACGTCCGCTCCGGGCCTGCTTGACGATGCCCCGCACGGTTTCTGGAGACAATGACCCCGCTCGAAGCCAAGCACGAAGGGATCAAGATGTCAGCTGACGACTGGTGGAAGTGCGGAATCGTCTATCAGGTCTACCCGCGTTCGTTCCAGGACAGCAACGGCGATGGCATCGGAGACCTCGACGGAATCCGTGCCCGGCTGGATCATCTGGTCTCGCTCGGCATCGACGCCGTCTGGATCTCGCCGATCTATCCCTCGCCGATGGCCGACTTCGGCTACGACATCTCCCATTTCTGCGGCATCGATCCGTGCTTCGGCACGCTCGATGGCTTCGATGCGCTGGTGCAGGAGGCCCATGCGAAGGGGCTCAAGATCATCCTGGATTTCGTGCCCAACCACACGTCGGACCGGCATCCGTGGTTCGTGCAAAGCCGCAGCGCGCGCAGTGATGCGCGGCGCGACTGGTACATCTGGCGCGACCCGGCGCCCGACGGCGGGCCGCCCAACAATTGGCTGAGCAATTTCGGCGGCCCGGCCTGGAGCTTCGATGCGGCCACCGGGCAGTACTACGCCCATTCGTTCCTGAAGGAGCAGCCCGACCTCAACTGGCGCAACCCCGAAGTGCGCGCCGCGATGTATGAGGTGCTGCGCTTCTGGCTCCGGCGCGGCGTCGACGGATTCCGCGTCGACGTGCTCTCCCAGATCGTCAAGGACGCGCAGTTCCGCGACAACCCGCCGAATCCGGATTTCGTCGAAGGGCAGGACCCGTTTCTCCGCTGGACGATGCTTCACAACACGGACCTGCCGGAGGTGCAGCCGATCGTGGCCGAGATGCGCCGCGTGGTCGACGAGTTCAGCGATGCACACTCGTCGCGCGTGCTGATCGGCGAGCTCTACCTGCCGCTCGCGCGCCTGGTCGCCTACTACGGCCTCAACGCCCAGGGGGTGCTCGAAGGCGTGCAGCTGCCCTTCAACTTTCAGCTGATCGCGACCGAGTGGCAGGCGGCGCGCATCGACCGCCTAGTGCGCGACTACGAAGCCGCCTTGCCCGCCGGCGCCCAGCCGAACTGGGTGCTGGGCAATCACGACAGGTCCCGCATTGCAAACCGCGTCGGGCCACGGATGGCGCGGCTCGCCGCCATGCTGCTGCTCACGCTGCGCGGCACGCCCACGCTCTACTACGGCGACGAGATCGGCATGACGGACGTCCCCATTCCTGCCGACGAAGTGCAGGACCCGTTCGAGAAGAACAAGCCCGGCATGGGCCTGGGCCGAGACCCGGAGAGAACGCCCATGCAGTGGAGCGCCGAAGCGCACGCCGGCTTCACGACGGGAATCCCGTGGCTGCGCCTCGCATCCGACTGGCACATGCACAACGTCGAAGTGCAGTCGCGCGATCCGGGCTCCATGCTGGCGCTCTACAAGCGCCTCATCGCGTTGCGCCGCGCGCAGCCTGCGCTGCACCGGGGCAGCTACGAAGCGCTTGAAGCCGGGGACGAGATGCTCGCCTATGCGCGCGAGAGCGACGGACAGCGGCTGGTGGTGATATTGAACTTCGGCGCCACCTCGGCGCCGGTATCGCCGGCGCTGTTGCCGCGCCAGCCGATCGTGCTGGCATCGACCGATCCTGCGCGCGCCGGATCGATCGAAGGGCCCTTGGTGCTGGCGCCTTGCGAAGGTGTCCTCATCGGCGCGGTGAGCGACAAGGGCCCGACGACACGATGAGGGATCAAGGCTTGCCGGTCGGGATCTCGACGTAGCTGCGCGCATGCCAGCGCACGCGCACGGGCCATTTCGCGTCGGCAATGGTTTCCGAGTTCACGTCCTTGCCGCTGCCGTAATTGACCTGCCGGTCGGGGCGCCTGTTGAGGCCGATCACCAGCACGATGCGGCTGCCCGCCGCGAGCCTGCAAGCGGTGACCCGCTCGGTGGTGAAGGCCAGCAGCTGGCGCTCGCCGGCCCGAAGAAGCCGGCGGCGCACGCGATGGCCGGCGTAGCTGGCGCGGAAGTCGTAGGGGTCGAACAGCAGCTGGTGTTCGCCGCTCGCCGTCTGCTCGTACAGCGAGATGTGGAAGTCCACGTCCTGCCGCGAGGGTGTGATGTCGAACACGCCGCGCAGGCTGCCGGCGATCTCGGTGTCCGAAGGCAGCGGGTCACTGACAAAGCTGATGCCGTTGCGCGCCGGCACTTCCTTCACGCGCAGCGCGTCGGGCCACGGCATGCCCACGTCGCGCCGATCGGCGAGATCGACCGAGAGCCGCGCGCTGCCACCGCCTTCGGACGGCGACGGCAACAGGCGGTGCGGGTCGTCGCGCCCATTGGTGTCGAGATAGAGGCGCAGCGGCGTGCGCTCCTGCGCGTCCAGCGTCGGCACATGGCGCCACTGGTCCGCGCCCATCACCTGGTAGTTGATGCGATCCAGCAGCAGGGAAGGCTTGTTCGCGCCCTTCAGGATGTGGTCGAGCCATTGGTAGCGCAGCTCGGGCAGGTCGACGCGCGCGACGGGGTCCAGCGTGTAGCCGCGCAGCGTCGGCGCCGTGCCGCGGCGGATCGAGGTCGCGTCGTAGGGGCCAAGCAGCAGCGTCGTGTCGGCCTGCGGCCGGTTGCGAAGATGCTCGTGGTGGAAGTAGAGCGCGCCGGCGTCGGCGCCGTAGTAGCCGGCGAAGCTGAGCACCGGGATGTCGATGCGCGCGAACTGCTCCGCCGACGGCAGGAACTTCTGCCAGTAGCGGTCGTGGCTCGGGTGCGTCAGCCAGGCGCGGATCAGCCTGCTGCGCCTGCCCAGCAGGACGCGGTCCACGTCCCAGTAGGGGCGATTGCCGCGATGCCAGCGCGCGTCGAGTGCCTGCCATACCGCGTCCGGGCCGGCGTCGGCGTCGATGCCGGCCTGCAGGGGCTCGGCATCCGCGTGCTCCTGCGCCCAGCGGACCATGGCGTTGCGGAAGATCTGTCCGGCCATCGGGAAGTCGATGCCCGGCGCCATCGGCGCGATGGTGGCGATGGCCTTGAGCGCCGCCGGCCTCTTGCGCGCGGCGGCCCAGGCGGCGTAGCCGGAGTAGCCGTCGCCGAGCATGGCAACGCGGCCGTCGCTCCACGCCTGCCGGGCGATCCAGTCGATGACGGCGGCGGCATCTTCGCCGTCGCGAATGAAGGGCCACACGGCGCCCTTGCCGTCGGGCGTGCGTCCGCGCACGTATGCCGTGACGCCGATGTAGCCCCTGGCGGCGCTGCGCCTGGCGTCGTCCTCGGCCGGGTCGAGCGTGAAGCGCAGCAGCGTCGACAGCGCGCCGTCCATGCGGCCGGGCCGGACCACGCTGGCATGGATGACGCCGCCCCGCACGGGAATCCTGACGTCGGCCTCCGCCACGTAGCGGCTGCCGTTTTGCGCGGCGAACAATTCGGGCAGCAGCGCACCGAAGCTGCGGCGCGACTGGTACGAGAGCCAGGTTCGCACGAGCGCCAAGGCCTCGGCCTCCGGGAGGCTGCCCTTCGCGCGCCAGAGATCGAAGGCCTGGCGCAGCGGCTCCCTGTATGTAGCCGGCGGAATCTCGAGCCGCGCCATGACGGCCTGGGCCTGCGCGTTGTCGAGAGGCGACACCAGCTCATGGAACGAGCGCGCGTAGGCTTCGGCGAAGCCGAGGCGCCCGTCCGCCTCGAGCATGCGCGCATTCGTATAGATGCCATCGAGGATCGCACGCTCGACCAGGCCGTCGAAGGGCTTGCCCTGGCGCCGGTCGCGCAGGGAGCGGCTGCTGTCGTAGGCCGCACGGTAGGCGCCGCTGACGATCTGCAGGGCGGTGACGTTGGCCAGGAAGGAATCGGTGTCCGCGTCCTGGTACACCGGCAGGATGCGCTCGGCCAAGTCCCGCATCAGGTCCGCAGCGGCGGCATCGTCCGGGTCGCGCGGCGGCCGGAAGCCGAAATCAGCCGCCCGGGACCCGGTGGGCCAGGCGGGCAGCGCAAGAGCCAGCCGCATGAGGGCGCGGCGCGCACGGCTGACGGTTGGCAGGGGGCGTCTCATGGTCGCTGCTCCTCGGGCACGGCGTGCGGCGCTTTGACCAGATGAACCACCTGCGTGAACAGCCGGTCGTGCGCCTCGCCGGCCGAGCCTATGTGAATGATGCCCGTGTGGGTGAGCTTGCCAAGCACGCCGATGATGAGTTCGAGCGTGTCGTCGTCGAATGCGCTGAAGGCCTCGTCCATCACCAGCCAGGGCGGCGCCTGCAGCACCACGCGGGCGAAGCCCAGCCGCAGCTGCTCGTCCATGCTGAGCTCGCTTTCCCAGCGGCCCTTCCTGTCAAGCAAGGGTTCCAGGCGCTGGAGGCCCACGCTTGCCAGCGCGGCCACCATGGCATCTCTGGGATAGGTCGTCGGCTCCATCGCATACGACAGCACTTCGGCCAGCGTGCCGCGGGGAATGTAGGGCGTGCCGCGCGGCATGTAGTGGATCGTCTCGCCGCCCGGCCGGCGCACCGTGCCGGAGCCCCAGGGCCACAGGCCCGCAAGCGAGCGGAACAGCAGCGTCTTCTCGGCACCCGGCGTGCCGAGGATCAGCACGCGCTGGCCGCGGTGCACGACCAGGCCCGAAACGTCCAGCCGATCGTGGCCGCTCCAGGAGCGAACCTCCAGCGCTTCGATCGCGAGCGTTCCGCCTTCGCCTTCCTCGTAGGCGATGCGACTGCCGCTCGCCCGTGCCTCCAGATCGGACGCCAGCATCCGGCGCAGGTCGGTGACACGCAGCAGCGTGGCGCGCCAGTCGGCAATGATGCTGAAGTTGTCGACGAACCAGCGCAGCGACGACTGCGCCTGCGTGAAGGCCGCGGCAGCCATCATCAGGCCGCCGAACGAAACCTTCCCCGAGAAATACAGCGGTGCGGCCACCAGCGTCGGCGCGATGATGGTGATCCAGCCGAAGCCCGCGGTGACCCAGGTCAGGTTGGTCAGCCCGAGCACCACGCGCGACGTGGCGCGCAGCACGCCGCCGAAATGCATGGCGACGCGACGCTTCTCGTCGGCCTCGCCACCGGCCAGGGAGATGCCGTCCAGATGCTCGTTGATGCGCGTCAGCGAGAAGCGCAGTTCGCCTTCGCGCGCGTAGCGCTCGGCGTTGCGCGAGATCAGGCCGTTGCCGACCCAGTAGGTGACCAGCGACCCGGCCACCGCATAGACCATCGCCGCCCACAACATGAAGCCCGGCAACACATGGTCCTGGCCGTCGAAGAAGATGCTGAAGTCCTTGGAGAGCACCCACAGCACGCTCGCGAAGCTGCCGAACAGCATCGTGGCCTGCAGCAGGCCCACGCCGAGGGTGACCGACAGATCGCACAGCTTCAGCGTGTCGTCGTGCATGCGCTGATCCGGGTGGGCACCCATCGGGCCGCTGGCCTGGAGCCAGAACGCCCGGCGCGGCTGCAGCCACAGCCCCACCAGGTCGTTGACCACTGCCTTTCGCAGCTTCAGTTGCAAGGTTTCGCCGAGCCACCGCTGCGCGACGTTCAAGACCAGCAACGCGCCCGCAATCACCGCGAAGACGCCGACCTGCACGATGAATTCGCTCAGGTCGCGGCGCGAGATCGCGTCGTAGAACGGCTTGTTCCAGCTGTTGAGCTCGATCTGCCCATACGCCGTGAGCGCGACGACCACGACGATCGCGCCCATCAGCGCGACAAGCGTTTTCGCGACCGGGGATACGCGCAAGGCGCCGAGCAGCTCGCCGACCTGGCGGAAGACGCCGGTCCTTGCAGCCGGCTCGGCAGGGTCGCCTGGCCTTGCGCTCATCGTTACCGCGATGCCTGAGAGGCGGCGGCCGCGATGCGGCGCGCGAAGACACACGAAATGAACGCGGCGTGGCTCCAGGCCAATTGCTTCGCCGAGGTCTGCGCGCCGCTGTGCTGATCGAACTGCTCCGACAGATCACCGCCGGCCGGCGTGTAGGTGCGTACGGTGGCCAGGTAGGCGTCGCCGCGCTCCATCCACTGGTTCCCATGGCGTGCATCGCCGCCCAGCACCGCGGCGCGGAAACAGAACTCGGCGGCACCGAGCGTCGAGAAGTAGTACGCGCCACCCGAGCAGTACACGTCGCCGGCGTACCGGCCCATCGCCGTGCCACGGCCTGCGGCACGGCCGTGGTTGATCGGATAGGCAGCGTCGAACAGTGCGTCGAGCCGCGCCAGCGTGGCCTGCATGCGCAGATCGACCGGGCTGTGCGAGGCCTCGGTGCCGAGGCTGTGGATCGCCGACAGGATCACCGCGATGTCCAGCGCCTTCGGACTGGGCCGGCCATCGGCCAGCACGCGCGAACGGTAGTAGCCGTGCGTCGCGCCTTCCTCATCGACCCAGTAGCCATCGAGCAGGCGCAGCACGGCCTGCGACTCCTCCCGGCAGCGCTGCGCCTGCGCCGCGTCGCCCAGGCCCTCCAGCCATGCCGCGCCTTCGGCCAGCGCTGCTGCCGAGACGCGCAGCGTGTAGTAGTGATGGCCGCTTTCCTCCTCCCAGATGTCGAACGACGGCTCGCGCCAGTGGCGCAGCGTGAAGCCGAGGTCGAAGCGGATCAGCGGCGCGACCTCGGCCAGCAGGGCCGCGTCGAGGTGCCCGCCGGCCACCCAGCGCAGCAGCGCCAGCGCTCGCAGCGGCGGCCCGTCGTGCTGGGGGCGCGCCCAACGCAGGACATCGAGCGTGCCGTCGGGGTTCACCCGCGTCTCGGCGGCGACGGCATCGCCGTGGACGCCCGCGAGCTCATGGTCCTCGCGCAGGTACTGCAGCAATTCGGGAGCCACGCGCGTCCTGCGGTCCTGCACCGCGGCAATCGCGCGGCCGTCGAGTGCGTTCAAGGCAAGACTGAAGCGGATGAAGTCGCGCAGATGCTGCAGGGCTTCGGCGCCGATGCGTCGCTCGACGTAGAGCAGGCGCAGCGCATCGATGACGACGGCGGAATCCCGGAACCAATGGAAGAAGTAGTCCGGGTCAGGGTCGTAGTTGCCGAGCACCGGCGAGGCGACGATGGCACCGGCGACCGGCCGTATGGTCTGGCCGAAGCCTGGGCGATGCTTGACGATCGACACCGGCGAGACGCTGGACAGCATCGCGCTCGCCGAATGTGAGAGCTGTCCGTCGAGCCAGGACTCGAACGCCGGGTCTTGATGACTCGCCACGCCGAATGTCACAGTGCCGGTGACCCGAGGTGCGGGCTGCTGAAGTCCAGGCGGCGCAGCCCGGCCTGCACCTCGGGCACGCTCATGAACAGTTTCCAGAGCAGGCCTGTGCGATGGTTCTCCATCATCACGACGATCGGGCCCTGGTCGATGGCGAGAAAAGTCTCTGCGAACCAATCGCGCCGTTCGCAGAACGCATCGACGAAGCCGTAGTCCTTCCACAAGCGCGTGCCATGCACGGTGAGGAAATGCCGCAGAACCTGCATCACCTCGGTGGGCGCATACGGCAGGCTGGCCAGTGCGGCCGTCGGCGAAATGGTGCCGTTGTCGACGTCCGGGGCGTGCGCGAGGTAGCCGTCGGGGTCGTCGCTGGCGGTCAGGCCCCAGCACGATTCGCCGTAGCCCGGGTGGCCATGAGGATTGGCGATGCAGTGTGCACGGTTGATCTGCAGGTGGCGGCAGTTGAGATCCCAGTAATCGGCGTAGCGATCCTTCAGGCCGTGCGGATCGAGGCCGCAGAACGAGTAGTGCGTGAAGAACAGCGGGCCGCCATACGGCATGCCCAGCGGTATCTCGATGCCGTAGTACGACCGGCCGTTGAGGAAACCAGCCCCCGCCGCAAAGCCGCGGTGGTACACCCGCGGATCGATCGCATGGCGCGGCGCGGCCGCCGCCAGCAGATATGTGATGAGGCACTCGTTCCAGCCGCGCACTTCATGGTTCATCGCCCAGCCGTGGTTCGGGCTCCAGTGCCAATACAACACGTCCCGTCCGCCCTGGGTGAACCAGTTCCATTCGACCTCGTGCCACAGTGTGTCGATGTCACTGCGCAACCGGCGCGCCGCGGCCGTGTCCTCGCTGAAATACTGGCGCGCACAGAGCAGGCCCATGCAGAGGAACGAGGTCTCGACCAGATCGCCCGCGTCGTCCTTGGGGCTCATCGGGATCGTCGCGCCGCTTGCTGCGTCCATGAAGTGGGGGAAGGCGCCGTGGTAGCGCCTGGCGCGGAAGAGGGCGTCGCGCATGCGCCCCAGGCGCTCCAGCGCTGCGTCCCGCGTGACCCAGCCGCGTTCCACCGCGACGATCATGGCCATGATGCCGAAGCCCGTGCCGCCGATCGCGACCCTCTCGTCGGCCAGGTCTTCGCCCGTGGCGCTGACGAGCGTGCGGCGGTCGAGTGCCAGGCCGCTGGCGGCATCCGCACCGTCCCAGAAATAGCGGAAGGTCTGCCGCTGCACGGCGTCGATCAAGGCTTCATCGGGCAGGGCAGCCAGTGCCCTCGGGTTCCTGTCATCCTTCTGCACGAACAGTTCCTTTCGTTGTCGTCCCGGGTGTCACGGTTGGTTTTCATCGAATCATCGGCGCCACGCGGCCGACGGTTCCCCCGCAGCATGCCATCATTAGGTCCCCTGGGTTCTATTCGAAATCCCTGATGATGAGTCGCATCGATTCCCTCATGGCCCGGATGACGCTGCCCGAAAAGCTCGGCCAGCTCACGATGACGGCCTCCAGCTACACGGTCACCGGACCGGTGCTCGCGGGAGACTCCACGCAGTCGATCATCGACGGCACCGTCGGCAACCTGCTGAACATGGTGGGCGCCGGTCCCACGCACGAGATGCAGCGGCTGGCCGTCGAGAAGTCGCGGCTGGGCATTCCGCTCTTGATCGGCCTGGACATCATCCATGGCCATCGCACGCTCTTTCCGATCCCGCTCGCGGAGGCCGGCGCCTTCGACGACAAGCTCTGGGAGCGCACCGCGCGCGAGGCCGCGCGCGAAGGCGCGGCCGACGGACTGGCGATGACCTTCGCGCCGATGCTCGACGTATCGCGCGACCCGCGTTGGGGCCGCACGGCGGAAGGCCCCGGCGAAGACCCGTGGCTCAACGCGCGCATCGCGCAGGCCAAGGTGCGCGGTTTCCAGGGCGCCGACCTGTCGTCGGCCGAATCGCTGGCCGCCTGCGCGAAGCATTTCGTCGCGTACGGCGGGGTCGCCGCGGGGCGCGAGTACGCCGCCGTCGACATCTCCGAGCGCACCTTGCGCGAAGTGCATCTGCCGGGCTTCGCGGCGGCCGTGCGCGCCGGCGTCGCGACGCTGATGCCCGCCTTCACCGATCTCAATGGCGTGCCGATGACGGCGCACATTCCCTTGCTGCGCGACTGGCTGCGCGGCGAGATGGGCTTCGAGGGCGTGATCGTCAGCGACTACAACGCGATCGCGGAACTCATCAAGCACGGCGTTGCCGCCGATCTCGTCGATGCCGCGGTACTGGCGCTGAAGGCCGGCGTCGACATCGACATGATGGCCGACGCATACCGCAAGGGCCTGCCGGTCGCGCTCGAGCAGAGGCGCGTGACGATCGAGGAGATCGACGCCAGCGTGCGCCGCGTGTTGCGGCTCAAGGAACAGCTCGGACTGTTCGACGACCCCTACCGCCGCGGCGCGACACCGGAGCCCGCGGCGGTTGTCGCCGAGCGGCGCGCGGTGGCGCGCGACGCCGCGCGCAGGGCCATCGTCATGCTGAAGAACGAGCGTGACACCTTGCCCTTGTCCGCGGCGGCCAAGGCACTGTGCGTCATCGGCCCGCTGGCCGACGCGAGCACCGAGATGAAAGGCCCGTGGTGGGGTGCCGGCGAACACGAGCCGGCCGTCAGCGTGCTTGCCGGCTTGCGCGCCGCGCTGCCGCAGACCGACATACGCCACGCGCCGGGCGTTGCTATCGAGAGCGACGACGACAGCGGCATCGAAGCTGCTGTCGCGCTGTGCGAGGGCGCCGACGCCGTTCTGCTGTGCCTGGGCGAGCGCGCCACGATGAGCGGCGAGGCGGCCAGCCGCGCCACGCCCGCGCTTCCCGGTCGACAGCAGGCTCTGGCCGAAGCGGTGACGGCCCGCGCGCGTGCGCTAGGCATCCCCGTCGTCGCGATCCTGTTTTCGGGCCGTCCGCTCGTCGTCCCCTGGCTTTCCGAACACGCCGATGCGCTGCTGGCTGCGTGGTTCCTCGGCGTCGAAGCGGGCCATGCGATCGCCGACGTGGTCACAGGCCGGGCATCGCCCTGCGGCCGCACGCCGATGAGCTGGCCGCGCGCCGTCGGACAGGTGCCGATCCACTTCGGCCAGCGTCCCACCGGCCGGCCGATGAATCCCGCCGACTACTTCACGAGCAAGTACCAGGACGTCGACAACACGCCGCTGTATGCCTTCGGCCACGGACTGACCTACGGCCGGTTCAGCTACGACGAACTCCAGGTCGAGCCGCGGCGCGTGCGCGAGCAGGACGCGCTGAAGATCAGCGTCAGGCTGCGCAACGTTGGCGTGCGCGAGGCTGAAGAGACCGTCTTCCTGTTCGTGCGCGGAAAGGTGAGCCGTGTCACCCGGCCGCTGCTGGAACTCAAGGGCTACGCGAAGCTGCGATTGATGCCCGGCGAAGCCGGCGCGGTCGAGCTGGAGTTACCGGCGTCCGAGTTGCGTTACCTCGGGCCGAACCTGCTGCCCTTGTTCGAGGCGGGCGAGGTGGAGATCCTTGTCGGGCCGAGTGCCGAGCAATCGGGGTTGCTGCGTCGGACCATTGAATTGGGTTGAAACCTTGGCGCTGAAGGAGACCGGCCGTTTGTGAGCGGGGCGTAGGTAAGGGGGCAGCCAGCCTGAAGCGGGCATCCTCGAAGGGCGGTTACGCAGCGATCGCGGTCTGTCGTGCGTCTGCAATTGACGTCCGCTTCTTGCTGATGAACTGCCCTTCAACGCGGCTGCTCCGACTACCAGCAGGGAGAAAAGCTGGCCACAAAAGCCGGGGCGATTCAGTTCGCCCTGTGCTGTTAGCCTTGCATGGTCGGCAGGGCCTCTGCCACGCCAACTCCGGCCATCGTGCCCAATTTTAGAAGTGAACTAACCATGACCAGCCCGCTGTACAACGCCTCCGTTCCCGTCATGCAGCAGATGCTGCGCGCCCTGTCCGACGTGCTCAAGAAGGCCGAAGACCAGGCGACGCAGAAAAATATCGATCCGAATGCGCTGCTGCAGGCGCGGCTGTTCCCTGACATGTTTCCGCTGGTACGTCAGGTACAGATCGCCGCAGACTTCTCCAAGGGCATTGCCTCCCGCCTGGCTGGTGCCGAGGTGCCGTCCTGGCCCGACACCGAGGTCAGCTTCGCCGACCTGCAAGCGTTGATCGCCAAAGCTTTGGCCCATATCGGCTCCTTCAAGCCTGAGCAATTTGATTCAAGCGAGAGCCGCGAGATCGTATTGCGCCCCGGCACCCCCAAGGAAAAGAAGCTGACCGCAAGCGCATACCTTCTGCACTATGGACTGCCGCAGTTTTTCTTCCACGTGACCACCACCTATGCCATCTTGCGCCACAACGGTATGGAGATCGGCAAGCGCGACTACATGGGGGCCTACTGACTCAAGACAGACAGGCGTTCGGCCACTCTGGCCACTGCCGCTCGAAGTGCAAGCGTGCACGGCAACCCCAATGTGTTGACGCGCGACATCGGCACCTCATCGCTGGCGCAGGGTTGCGCGGGGCAACGCACTACGGTGCAGGTCGCGCGCTACGACGGCGTGCTGCCACCGATTCGCGCCTTTGAGCCGCCAATGACGGTCCTCCGAGGGGCCGTCATCACCCGATGAAGGCCCCTTGAAGGCGCCGCCCTAGAGCCTGGGCCTGCCGGCACTCGAACGCGGTGTTCAACGGCCAGCGTACGGCAGCGACGAGTGATGCACGACGATGCGCAGCTTGCCGGCACCGTCCTTCACGAAAGTCCAGGTCTTGTCGACCGTGGTGACCTTGCCGTCCGGGTCAGTGAACAGCACGTTACCCAGCGTGCTGGCCACGTCGCCGTGGATGAGCACGGCACTGTTGGCAATCTCGCATTTGGTCCAGCCCTTCAGGGCGAAGCCGGTGTCGTTGGGAAAGGCAGGGTTGCCGCCCACGAAGTACGCCAGCGCGCCGTCGCGAGCGGTGCGGAAGGTCTGCGGCGATGTCGTGAGCGTCGGCTTGAACAGCACTGCGCCCAGCTGGTAGGCGTAGGCGCTGTCGATGACCTTCTCGGCCAGCGCCCTGGCGGCCGGCTGCCCTGCGCTGGAATTCGCAGCACTGATGTCGACCAGCGCCTTGCACCAGGCCTGCTGGGCCCCCAGGACTTCCGCTTCCGTGATGCTCCGGTCGACGACTTTCTCCTTGGCGGCGGCCGGCAAGATTGCCCCGGCGATCAGGAGGCTGGCGATGGCGCTGGGAATGAATTTTTTCATTTGGGTCTCCAATTGAAGTAGTTGGATACCGGAGCGGCCGGGTGGGTCGAGCCGAGACCCAAAGTGCATCGATACGACATGCACAAGACATGATGCGCCGGCTGATTTGCTCTGAGTAAAAGATGCAAATGAAATGATTGGTTGTGCATTCGCGAGATAGTCAGGCGTGCAGGCCTGTCTCGCAACAGTCTGAAGCGGGCGCACACGAAGGACGGCCATGCAGCGACTGCCAGCCTTCGAAAGGCTCGCTCGAATAGGTACTATCGGCCACGACCGGACCTTCGGAGCCAGGACCCAACAATGCGAATAGCAGTTCAAAAGCTTGTCGCTCTTGTGCTCGCCTGCATCGCCCTTGGTGCAGCGCACGCAGAATGGAGTAACGAGGAATTGGAAGCCCGGAATCTTCCCAAAGCACAGTGGAACGCGATCGCCAGGGGTGATTTTGCGCAATGCCAAGCCGACGCTGCGGCAGTCAAGAAGCAGGCAGTCCCTGAGCAGCACGGGTGCCCAGAGACCATGGCGCCATATCTGTATCAACAGTGCATCAGTGCCAGCAACAGTCTCAGAGCCGATGGCGAACAACTGAAACAGGACATCTTGATGGGCTGTATGGCCCGCAAAGGTTGGGCTTGGTCCGACAACTAACCGACAGCGGCACCCGGCCAGAACCGGCTCTTCGGCTCTGACCGGAATCTAGTCAAAGCCAATGACGTACAAGACATGGTGAAGCGCAGCCGAAACTCGGCAGAGGTATTCACTTCTGCAACTCATGTGCAACCTCCCGGCGTATCAACTACCACACAGACTTCATGCTCTTCAAAACAGTGCTCGTCTCCATCGTGCTCGCTCTCGCGGGTTGCGCAGTTCAAACAGTGAATCTAAAGCCTGTGTCAGGCGTGGCAGCGCGCGCGCCGGCAGAAGACTTCGTGCACGAGGGTGTCGCGGGCCTCGCGAAGGTTCAATATGCGCTCGCGATAAAAGCAGGCCGATACGTACCCGTCGGCCAGAATGAAGCGGGTACATTCTTCTTGAGTGAGCAGTCGGACAACTTTCGAATTTTCTATTTAGAGCGCAAGAGATTTGATGGAAAGCGACTCATCGCGGTGTATTCCGGCGGGATGCTTATTCCGCACAGCGCATCTGCATCACCGAGATTCTTCATCTTGCTGGGAACCGAGAAGCTGGTGGTTGTGAGTGATGCTTCTATCTCCAAGTTCGCACATGGAACCGGCCACCCGGCGGCCGACATTACTTCCGAGGAGATGACTGCGCATCTTGAACGACCTGCTATTCCATTTGATGGCGCAGTAGCCTTCTTGATTCGGGACTTCGAAGGAAAGGGCTTCACATTCTGGGGACCACAAGACGAAGCAGAACGAGCCGCAAGATCTTGGCTGCTTGACACTCGCAAGCTGTAGGGGAGTGCCCGTCTGCGCCTCAACAAGAGGGATGGCGTTGGAACGACACGGTTCTGACCTTCAGGTCGAACGACTGCTTCCGGGGAGGCTTGATGTCCACAATGGGCCCTTTCGCGACGGTAGCGCGACCAGCTACAGTCGGCCAGGAGCCATAAACTGCCACGCCAAGGGAGGTCCGATGTCACAAGCAAACCAACTGCGCCCGTTTTCGTTCGTGCTGGCTGTGCCGGACCTTGAGCGAAACACCGCCTACTTCAGGGATGCCTGGGCTTTAAGGCTGAATACGCGCACCGACTTTTGCCGGAACTGTTTCATCCAGAGGGCTAACGTCAGCCCGATCGGGCGACCGCTCCGGCAGAATTCAGCCACAGTAGCGGACGGTCGGGCCTTCAAGCACATCTCATGAAAACAAGACTTCATGCTATTCGAGCCGACATCACTGGGCTGTCGGTCGATGCCGTCGTCAATGCAGCCAATTCGTCATTGCTTGGCGGGGGCGGTGTCGATGGAGCAATCCACCGCGCCGCAGGTCCTGAGCTGGTACATGAGTGCCGCTTGCTGGGGGGATGCAAAACAGGTGATGCAAAGATCACAAAAGGCTATCGGCTACCGGCCCGCTTCATCATTCATACGGTCGGTCCGGTCTGGAGGGGAGGGGTAAACGGCGAGGCGGACCTGCTGGCGTCCTGCTACCGAAAATCGCTGATGCTCGCAAACGAATACGGGGCGCGAACGGTGGCGTTTCCGAGCATCAGTACGGGCATCTATGGCTACCCGATCGAACGGGCTGCGCAGGTGGCCGTTGATGCGGTCCGCGCTGCGTTGGAAGAAACTTCGGTCATTGCAGAGGTCACGTTCTGCTGTTTTTCAGACGAAGACTTGGCAATTTACAGGTCTGTTCTTGGATAAGGTGGGTGTAGGCCTCCTTCTCACCATGGCAGACACTGAGGCCCGCCGCCGCGCTGTCCAACGGCCTAAGCCGGCCTCAACGGCGCGGCGAACCTGTAGGTATTGAGGACAAGGCCGGACGGCGTCGTCTTCGTGCTGGCGAGCTCGAAGGAACACCCCGGGGTCCCCTCGGCGAAGAAGCGCTTGCCCGTGCCCACCAGCACCGGATAGAGGATCAGCATGACTTCGTCCGCAAGTCCGTGCTCCAGCAGCGTCGATGTCAGTGTGGAACTGCCCCACAGAACCAGGTCCGGGCCAGCCTTCGACTTGATGCGCCGCACGCCCTCGACCGGGTCCGGCCCGACGCCCTCGAACGGCCCCCACGCGAGGCTTTCCGGGCGATGGGTGACGACGAACTTGGTGGCCGCATTCAAGCCATCAGCCATCGGACTGGCCGGCACCTTCGGCCAGTAGTCCGACCACATGTCGTAGGTGCGCCGGCCCAGCAGCAGGTCGAAGCGCCCGCCGTGCGCGGCGAGCACCTCGTCCCGGCCGGCGGGAGTCCGGTAGGGCGCCGTCCAGTCGGCATACGGGAAGCCGTCTTCGCCGGAGGACTGGATCACGCCGTCCAGCGACACGTGCTCCATGATCTTGAGCTTTCTCATTCGGGTCTCCGTGTTTGGTTGTTGGGCTTGGAGGGGATGAGGATGCTGAACCGCTCTCGGTCTTCGCGCAACTCCGCCGGCCTAGGAGTCAGGCGTTGCTCGCGCGCGCCATCTGTGGCTCATCGAAGCGCTCGGGAGTCTGAGGCGAGCCGGCCAGGTCCGCGCGGGCGAGCTGGAAGCAGTCTGTTCCGGCGGGAAGCTCGATCTCTCCCAACAGAGGCAAGCCGTCTTCCTGAATGGCGCCCGCGACGTAGTGCAAGGCGCGCAAACGCTCGTCCAGTTGTTCGCCTGGGACGAAGACCAGCGCGATGCCGGCTTGTCCGACTCAGACCCCGCACCGCTCTTCGACGCATGCCAGCGCGCCTCGCCGCAGCGACTTCTCTCGGCAACGCCGGGCCTCCTTCACGCGCGGATCGAGTCCAGTGCGAGGCGCTGGCGGGGTAGGGCCGTCACCTTCCTTTCACATCGGCGGCATCCTGTCGAACTTGGGCAATGCCGGGTCCAGAAAATCCCATCGATGTCCGCGCACGGCATACGTGACCGCCTGTGGCTTGTACCGGCCAGGGTCGTCGAGGCTCGCGGCGTGCACCGTGAAGATGTCGGGCATCGCCGCAAAGGTCATGTACACGGGCGAGCCGCAGTGCGGGCAGAACGCCCGGGTCTTGACGTTGCCGCTGTCGCCGACCATGTCCCACAGCGCGGCCTGGCCGCTGTGCTTCACGCCGCCACGCGGGAAGGTGAGGTACGAGCCATGGCCGGTGCCGCTCTTGCGTTGGCAGTCGCGGCACTGGCAGTCGTTCTGGAAGATGGGCTCGGCTGAAATCTCGTAGCGGACTGCGCCGCATGCGCAGCCGCCGGTGTAGGCGTGGGTCATTTCCTGGTTCCTTCGGGGTGTGCTTTCCGGCGGCTCTGGCCGGGTGCAGCCAATCTAGCGGGGGCACGCGTGTCGCGGGGAGTAACAAGTTCGTCGCGAGTCGCTTCGCCGAGCCGGCTGGATGCCAGGGCCGCCATTTGAAGTGCTTACAACTTCGGCGCCATCCAGTCTGCTGCCAGACGGTAAAGTTCCCGTCTCCGGTTTCGGATCGTCCGCGGCCCTTTTTTCCACCGCCTCCCGCTTTTCCGCTCGCCCCCCATGTCCAACCTCATCGTGCACGGCGGAACGCCGCTGCGTGGCCGCGTCACCCCCTCCGCCAACAAGAACGCCGTGCTGCCGGTGCTCTGTGCCACCTTGCTCACCTGGGAGCCGCTGCGCCTGCACGGCGTGCCCGACATCACCGACGTGCGCAAGATCCTCGACATCTTCCGCACCCTGGGCAGCGACGTGCGCATGGACCACGAGACCGGCACGCTCGAGCTGCACCATCGCGAGACTGCCTTCGACGCATCGCGCCACCGGCTGCCGGAGGAGATGCGCTCGTCGATCATGCTGGTGCCGCCGCTTTTGGCGCGCTTCGGCGTGGCGCGGCTCGAGGACAACGTGAAGGGCTGCACGCTCGGTGTGCGCGAGATCGATCCGCACGTGGAGGTGTTCCAGCGCTTCGGCGGCGAGGTGGAGCGCACCGAAGGCTCGCTGCTGGTGCGCAGCGCGGGCCGCCTCACGCCCACGGACCACTGGCTGGACTACGCCTCCGTCACGACCACCGAGAATTTCGTGCTGTGCGCAGCCGCAGCGGGCGGTACTTCGACGTTGACCAATGCGGCGTCGGAGCCGCACGTGCAGGAGTTCTGCCGCTTCATGGCGATGATCGGCGTGCGCATCGAAGGCATGGGTACCTCGCGGCTCACTGTGCACGGCGGCGGCACGCTCAAGGGCGGTGAGTTCCGCTTCGACGAAGACTTCCACGAGATCACGACCTTCCTGGCGCTGGGCGCCATCACCGGCGGCGACGTGGTCGTGCGCAACAGCGCACCCGAAAACTTTCCGCTGCTCGACCGCACGTTCGCGAAGTTCGGCGTGCAGATCGTGCATGAAGACGGCTGGTCGCGCGCCATCCGCAGCGGCCCGCTGAAGGTGCAGACGCCTTTCACGAGCAACGTGCTGACCAAGGTGGAGGCGGCGCCGTGGCCTTACTTTCCAGTCGACCTGCTGCCGATCTTCATCGCGCTGGGCGTGCGCGCGCAGGGCAATGCGATGTTCTGGAACAAGGTGTACGACGGGGCGCTGGGCTGGACGGGCGAGTTGTCGAAGTTCGGCGCGCACGTGTTCTCTTCGGACCCGCACCGGCTCATCACCTTCGGCGGCAATCCGCTGACGCCGGCCGTGGTCGAAAGCCCGTACATCATCCGCGTGGCGATCGCCTTGTTCATGGTGGCGGCGAGCATCGAAGGGCGTTCCGAGATCCGCAACGCCACGCCCATTCGCCGCGCCCATCCGCGCTTCGTCGAGAACCTGCGCAGCCTTGGCGTGCAGGTGGAGTGGACGAGCGAGGAGTGAGCTGATCCACGGGCGATGGCCCTGTTGCGGGAGGCAACTCCGCCTTGGCGGGAGAATCGGCGGTATCCGACACAAAAGGAGCGCCTTCATGACCACGCTGCAGCAGATTCTCGGCACCGAACTCCCGTTGATCCAGGCCCCGATGGCCGGCATTCAGGGCAGCGCGATGGCCATCGCGGTGAGCAACGCAGGCGGCCTCGGTTCGCTGCCTTGCGCCATGCTGAGCCCCGAGGCCATGCGCAGCGAGCTCGCCGCGATCCGCGCGGGCACCGACAAGCCCTTCAACGTCAACTTCTTCTGCCATACGCCGCCCGTGCCGAGCGCCGAGCGCGAGGCGGCGTGGCGCGCCGCGCTGGCGCCTTACTACGCCGAGTTCGGCATCGATGCGGCCGGGATTCCGACCGGGCCGGGCCGCAACCCCTTCAGCGCCGAGGTGGCCGAGCTGCTGGCCGAATTCGCACCGCCGGTGGTGAGCTTTCATTTCGGACTGCCCTCCGAGGCGCTGCTGGCGCGGGTGCACGGCTGGGGCGCGAAGGTGCTGGCCTCGGCCACCACGGTGGAAGAGGCGCTGTGGCTCGAAGCGCGCGGCGCCGATGCCGTCATCGCCCAAGGACTGGAGGCCGGCGGGCATCGCGGCCATTTCCTCTCGCACGACCTGACGAGGCAGCTCGGCACTTTTGCGCTGGTGCCGCAGGTAGTGCATGCGGTGAAGGTGCCGGTGATCGCGGCCGGCGGTATCGCGGATGCGGGCGGCGTGGCCGCGGCCATGGCGCTGGGCGCTGCAGGCGTTCAGGTGGGCACGGCCTACATGCTGACGCCCGAGGCGACGACCAGCGCGCTGCACCGCGAGGCGCTCAAGGGCAGGGCCGCGCGGCACACGGCGCTGACCAATCTCTTTACCGGCCGACCGGCCCGCGGCATCGTGAACCGTGTGATGCGCGACCTGGGGCCCATCGGCGAGGCCGCGCCGGAGTTTCCACTGGCCACCTCGGGCATTGCGCCGCTGCGGGCCAAGGCCGAGGCGCAGGGCAGCGGCGATTTCTCTCCGCTGTGGTCGGGGCAGAACGCAACCGGCTGCCGCGAGGTGCCGGCGGCCGAAGTTACCCGCGCGCTCGCGCAAGGCTTTCACGCAACCGTCTGAAGATCCATCGATGCCTCAACTTCACTTGCCCCTCAAATTCCTCGAACACGCGGCCCGGCCCGAGGCCCGCGAACCCTGGCTGCTGGTGCTGATGCACGGCGTGGGCAGCAACGAGCAGGACCTGTTCGGCCTCGCGCGGCTGATGCCGCCGCAGTTCCACGTGCTGAGCCTGCGCGCGCCGTATGTGCTGTCGCCCGGTGCCTACGCGTGGTTCGAGTTCCAGGTGCTGCCGAACGGCGAGCGGCAGATCAACGAAGAGCAGGAGCGCGAAAGCCGCTTCCTCGTCGGCGAGATGATCGCCTCGGCCTCGCAGCAGCTCGGCGTGCCGGCCGAGCGGGTGGTGGTTGGCGGCTTCAGCCAGGGCGGCATCATGTCGCTGTCGCAGCTGCTTACCAAGCCGCAGAGCGTGCGTGCCGCGATGGTGTGGCACAGCCGGCTGCTCTCGCAGGTGGTGCCGCACATCGCGCCGCCGGAGGCCTTCGAGGGCAAGGCGCTGTGGGTGAGCCATGGCAGCGCCGACAACGTGATTCCGCCGAGCGCCGCGCAGGCCACGCGCGAGCTGGCGCGCGGCTTGCCGCTGGCGCTGTCGGGCTCGGACTTTCCGGGCGCGCACGAGATCCGCCCGGCCGAGCTGCAGGGGTCGATTGCCTGGCTGCAATCGCTGAGCGGGCCCACCGACGCGGCCTGATTGCGCAGCTTGCGCGGCACGGGGCGACACAGGGCGTTACGCGGCCGTGGTGCCATGGAGCGCCCGATTGGTGCAACATGACCGGTCTCTCCGCATCACACACAGCCTTAGCAGAAGGAAAGTGCCGCCATGTCCGACCGAGATACCCCCGGCTCCGGGGACGATTCCCCCGAATTCCGGCCACGCCGCGAAATGCCCGTAGGCGCCATCGTCGCCTTCATGCTGGTGGTGCTCGGGACGGCCTTCGTAGGCTGGCGCTGGTATCAGCAGCAGCAACAACTACCCGAGGCCCCGCCGGTGGCCGCGGCGCCGAACGACGGGCTCGCGCCCGCACCGGCGCCCGTGCCCGCGCCCGAGTCCCTGGAGCCGCGCAACCCCATCGACGCGATTGCCGTGCCCGACACGGGGCTGCCTACCGTCACCGATTCCGATACGCGCGTGATGAAGGCGCTCGTCGACCTGCTCGGCAGCAAGAACGTGGCCGACTTCCTGAAGTTCGACGGTGTCGTGCGCCGCTTCGTGGCAACGGTCGACAACCTCGCGCGCGAGCAGGCGCCAGCGAGTGCGTGGCCGGTGCAGCCGGCCAGGCAGCGCTTCACCACCGCAGGGCAGGGCGAGAAACAGGTCATCGCGCCCAACAACGCCGCGCGCTACAACGCCATCGTGCTGTTTGCCGAATCGGTCGATCCTGCGAAGGCGGCCAAGACGTATGCCCGCCTCTACCCGCTGTTCCAGCAAGCCTATGAAGAACTCGGCTATCCGGGGCGCTACTTCAACGACCGGCTCATTGCCGTGATCGACCACCTGCTGCAGGCGCCGGAGCCCGCCGGACCGGTGCAGGTGCGGCTGGTCGAGGTGAAGGGCAATGTTCCTTCGCAGCGGCCCTGGGTGCGCTACGAATACGCCGATCCGCAGTTGGAGTCGCTTTCTTCCGGCCAGAAGATCATGGTGCGGGTGGGGCTCGAAAACGAACGCAGGCTGAAGGCCAGCCTGCGCGGCTTCCGCGAGCAGATCGCCACGGCCGGCTTGGCGAAGAAGAAACAGCCCTGACGCGCACGGTGCGCCGTGTAGGCGCGGACTGATTGCATGCCGCGCAGATGCCGCAGATGATTTGTTCCCAAGACCAAGATCTCGAGGACAAACGTATGAACCCGATGAGCGTCGACCTCTACCAGAGTGCCACCGATCCGGAGAAATTCCTCGCGCTTCCCGCGGGCGCCGATCCTGCCGAACTCATGGGCCCGATGACCTTCGACCAGGACTACGCGCAGGTCAAGCGATACCAGGAGGCATTCCAGTTCAACCCGTCCGAGGCCTATGCGGGCGTCAACGCGGCCAAGATCGCCGCGGACATCCTGACTGTGAAGTGGGCCATCTATCGCCGCGAATCCCCACCGAAGAAGGGCGCCGCGGCGCGGCGCGGCTGAACCCGCCTGCGGGCCTTCTCAGGCCTCTTCGGTTTCCTGGTATTCGCCCACCGGCACGCAACTGCAGAACAGGTTGCGGTCGCCGTACACGTTGTCGACGCGGCCGATCGGCGGCCAGTACTTGGCCTGCTTGAGTTCGGCCAGCGGGAACGCGCCGAGTTCGCGCGAGTAGGGGTGCGGCCACTCGGTGCCGAGCAGGCTCGCGGCCGTGTGCGGCGCGTGCTTGAGCGGGTTGTCGTCCTTCGGCCAGACGCCTTCCTCCACGCGGCGGATCTCGCCGCGGATGGCGATCATCGCGTCGACGAAGCGGTCGAGCTCGGCCAGAGGCTCGCTCTCGGTCGGCTCGACCATCAGCGTACCCGGCACCGGGAAGCTCAGCGTGGGCGCGTGGAAGCCGTAGTCGATCAGGCGCTTGGCCACGTCCTCGGCGGTGACGCCGCTGGTGTCCTTGAGCGGGCGCAGGTCAAGGATGCACTCGTGCGCGACGTGGCCGTTCGGGCTTGCGTACAGCGTCGGGTAATGGTCCTTCAGGCGCGCGCTGATGTAGTTGGCGCTGAGGATGGCCGTTTCGGTCGCGGCCTGCAGGCCCTTGGCGCCCATCATGCGGCAGTACATCCAGCTGATCGGCAGCACGGCCGCATTGCCGAGCGGCGCTGCGGAAACCGCACCGACGCCGTTCGATGCGACGCCGGCCGTCGCATGGCCCGGCAGGTACGGCACGAGGTCTTCGACCACGCAGACCGGGCCCACGCCCGGGCCGCCGCCGCCGTGTGGAATGCAGAAGGTCTTGTGCAGGTTCAGGTGGCTCACGTCGCCGCCGAATTCGCCCGGCGCGGCCACGCCGACCAGCGCGTTCATGTTGGCGCCGTCGACGTACACGCGCCCGCCGTGCTCGTGCACGAGCTCGCACAGTTCCTTCACGCGCGTCTCGAACACGCCGTGCGTGCTCGGGTAGGTGATCATCACGGCGGCGAGGTGGGCGCTGTGCTTCTCGCAGGCGCGCTTGAGGTCGTCCATGTCGACGTTGCCCTGCGCGTCGCAGGCCGTCACCACCACCTGCAGGCCCACCATCTGCGCGCTGGCCGGGTTGGTGCCGTGCGCCGACGACGGAATCAGGCAGATGTTGCGGTGGCCCTGGCCCTTGGCCTCATGGAAGGACTTGATGGCCAGCAGGCCCGCGTACTCGCCCTGCGAGCCGGCGTTGGGCTGCAGGCTGATGCCGGCATAGCCGGTGGCCTCGCACAGCCATGCGCGCAGCTGCGCGTCGAGCTGCGCATAGCCCTGCTGCTGCTCGGCCGGTGCGAAGGGGTGGATGTTGGCGAACTCGGGCCAGGTGATGGGGATCATCTCGCTGGTCGCGTTGAGCTTCATGGTGCAGCTGCCCAGCGGGATCATGCTGCGGTCGAGCGCGAGGTCCTTGTCCGACAGGCTGCGGATGTAGCGCAGCATCGCGGTCTCGCTCTTGTGGGTGTTGAACACCGGGTGCGTGAGAAAGGCGCTGGTGCGGCGCAGGTCTTCGGGAATGAGCGGCGCGGTGTTGGCGGCCAGGTCGTCGAAGCGCGGCATCGGGGTGCCGGCGGGCACGAACAGGGCCCACAGGGTTTCGATGTCGGCGCGCGTGGTGGTTTCGTCGAGCGAGATGCCCAGGTGCTGTTGCAGGCGCTGGCGCAGGTTGACGCCGCCAGCCTGCGCGCGTTCGATGATCGCGGCCGTGTCGTCGCCGGTGCGGATCGTCAGCGAGTCGAAGGCCGTGGTGTTGACCAGCTCGCGGCCCATCTGCGACAGGCCCCGGGCGAGGATGGCGGTGAGCGCCGCCACGCGCTGCGCGATGCGCGTGAGCCCGTCGGGCCCGTGGTACACGGCGTACATGCTGGCCACCACGGCCGGCAGCACCTGTGCGGTGCAGATGTTGGAGGTGGCCTTCTCGCGACGGATGTGCTGCTCGCGCGTCTGCAGAGCGAGTCGGTAGGCGGGCCGGCCGTGCGCGTCGACGCTCACACCCACCAGGCGGCCCGGCAGCGAACGCTTGAACGAATCGCGGCAGGCCAGGTAGGCGGCGTGCGGGCCGCCGTTGCACAGCGGCATGCCGAAGCGCTGCGTGGTGCCGCAGACGATGTCGGCATCGAACTCGCCGGGTGCGACCAGCAGCGTCAGCGCCAGCAGGTCGGCCGCGACGATGAGGGCGGCGTCGCACTGGTGCGCGTGGCCCGCGAGCGGGCGCAGGTCGTGCACGTGGCCGGTGGTGGCGGGGTATTGCGCAAGCACGCCGAAGAATTCGCCGCTCACCATCAGGTGCGGCAGCGTTTCCGACACGGTGCTCACCTTCACCTCGATGCCCAGCGGCGCAGCGCGCGTCCTGATGACTTCGATGGTCTGCGGATGGCAGTCGCCCGACACCAGGAACACGTTGCTCTTGCTCTTGACGCTGCGCTTGGCGAGCGTCATGGCTTCGGCCGCGGCCGTGGCTTCGTCGAGCATCGATGCGTTGGCGATGGCCATGCCCGTGAGGTCGCACACCATCGTCTGGAAGTTGAGCAGGGCTTCCATGCGGCCCTGCGAAATCTCGGCCTGGTAGGGCGTGTAGGCGGTGTACCAGGCGGGGTTCTCGAGCACGTTGCGCAAGATGACGCCCGGCGTGTGCGTGCCGTAGTAGCCCTGGCCGATGAAATTGCGGAACACCTTGTTCTTCGACGCCATCACCTTCAACTCGGCCAGCGCATCGGCTTCGGTCGCCGGTGCGGGCAGCCGCATCGGCTTCGCGCGGCGAATGGCCGCGGGCACGATGCCGTCGATGAGCTCAGCCCGCGTCTCCGAGCCGATCACGGGCAGCATGCGCGCCTCGTCCGCCGCATCGATGCCGATGTGGCGGGCGAGGAATTCTTCGGCGTTCTCTAGTTGTTGCAGGGAGGGGAGGGCGTGGCTTGACATGGCGGAGAGGTAGGG